>CALARO010000294.1 GCA_937888935.1 uncultured Clostridia bacterium | reverse complement strand
GCCGTACTTCTTTCTGATTGCCGCCACGGCGTCCTGCGCGCGCAGATTTTTTTCGTATTTTTCACGCTCGCCCGAAGTATCCAACGCCAACTGTTCCACGTTACGATCAAACCCGGAAACCGCCAATCCGAGCATATGCGCCTTATGCCCCCGCGAAAAATTTTCGCCGTAAATCTCGCACGCCGCCCGTGCCACGTCTTCGCAAAGCGCGGTGGGAGATATTTTTTTCTGCCGTGTGATTTCCCGCAAAAATTCGTCCTTCACCGTGATATGAACGGTATCGCACTTGCCTTCGCCGGCTTCCCGAAGGCGCGAAGTCACGCTTTCCGCAAGCACGTAAAAAATTCTTTTAACTTGCTCGAAATCGCTCACGTCATACGGCAAAGTCATTGAATTTCCAATAGATTTTATCGCTTCCGCTTCGCTCTTTACTTCTTCTTCGTTTCTTCCGCTCGCATTGATTTTCAAAATTTCGCCGCGCTTGCCGAACAAACGGAACAACAACTCGGGATCGGCATTCGCAAGATCGCCGATCGTTTTTATGCTGTACCGACGAAGCGTTTCTTCCGTGCTTTTTCCCACGTACAAAAGCGCGGAAACGGGTAGCGGATACACTTTTTGCACATAATTTTCGCGCGTGATCACCGTCACCGCGTCGGGCTTTTTAAGCTCGGAAGCTAATTTTGCGTAAATTTTATTGAAAGACACGCCGATCGACACAGTAACGCCAAGCTCGCCTTTCACCGCCGCGCGGATCTCTTCCGCAATTTTTTCGCCGCCGCCGAAAAGTTTTACGCTCGCCGTTACGTCGAGCGCACATTCGTCGATAGAAAGCGGCTCGATCACGTCGGTATATCGCGCGTAAATTTCGCGCACCGCTTTCGAGTAGCGGTTGTATTCCGAAAAATGCGTGGGAACGCGCAGCGCATGCGGACATTTTTTTAAAGCCGAATACACCGTTTCCGCCGTGCGGATTCCGTAACTTTTCGCCTCTTCGTTTTTTGCAAACACCACGCCGAGCCGCTTTTCGGGATCGCCGCAGACAATCAATGGCTTTCCTTTATATTCGGGGTGCAAAGCAGTTTCCACGGAAGCGAAAAAATTATTCAGATCAGAATACAAAATCACTCTCTCTTTCATTTTTCTACCCGCTCTTTTTTACACGTTCTAATATGATTTCAATTGCTATGTCACGCACAATAATTATGTCTGACATAGTAAATCGCGTAAAAATCGCCAAAACCTCGGTATTTTATCGACTTTTTTGCCATTTTTACTACTATGCGTGACACAATAATTATGTTAGACATAGTACTTCCAAGAATATTTCGCGTTTTCTATAAGACTTTCGCCCTTTCCCCGCAAAACGACGGGAAAAGGGCGAATTTTTCTATTTCCGGCGTTCTTTTCGCCTGAAATCACGCTTATTTCATAAACGCCTTGCAGGCAAGGTACATTTCGTAAACGTCTGCTTTGGAAATCACTTCGTAAGGTGCGTGCATCGAAACCACCGCCACGCCGATATCCACGGTATCAATATTCATTTTCGCAATGAATTTCGCCACCGTGCCGCCGCCGCCCTGATCAACCTTGCCGAGTTCGCCCGTCTGCCAGATCACGCCTTCATCGTTGAATACTTTGCGGATTTCCGCCATAAATTCGGCGGAAGCGTCGTTCGAGCCGCTCTTACCGCGCGCGCCCGTGAACTTGGTAAGTCCTGCGCCGCAGGAAACGTAAGTAGAATTCATCGGCTCGTTTACGTCTTTAAAGTTCGGATCGTAAGCCGCGTTCACATCGGCGGAAAGGCATTCCGAATGAGCGCGGATCACCGCCGAAGTGGTATCGAACGAAGCCGCGATCGCGTCGATCAGATCGGTGAAAATCGCGCATTGCATACCCGTAGTGCCTTCGCTGCCGATCTCTTCTTTATCGGCAAGCACCACCATCACGGTCTTTCCGTCAGTTTCCGTATCAAAGAGCGCGGAGAACGCGGGATACGAGCAAACTCTGTCGTCATGCCCGTACGCGCCGATCAACGCGCGGTCGAAGCCGATATCGCGCGCCTTATACGCAGGCACAAGCGAAAGCTCGGCGGAAAGGAAATCTTCTTCTTTAATGCCGTACTTCTCGTTTAAGATATGCAAAAGATTTTCTTTCACGGTCTTATCGCCGTCCTCTTTCGCCGCCGTATACGGAATGTTGCCCAGCCATATATTGAGATCTTCGCCGGAAAAAGCTTCGGCAAGCGTTTTCGTGTTCTGTTTCTGCGAAAGGTGCGGCAAAAGATCGCTGATATAGAATACGGGATCGCCTTCGTCTTCGCCGATCTTCACTTCCACCTTGCTGCCGTCGCCAAGCACCACCGCGCCGTGCAGCGCAAGCGGAATCGTCGTCCATTGATACTTTTTAATGCCGCCGTAGTAGTGCGTTTTACCAAGCGCGATACCGTCCGATTCGTAAAGCGGCACCTGTTTGAAATCAAGACGCGGACTATCAATATGCGAAGCCACGATGCGGATTCCGTTCGTCTTCACGTCATCCGAGCCGATACGAATAAGATAAATATTTTTGCCGCGGTTGTTATAGTACACCTTGTCGCCCTTTTTCAGCTTTTCGCCGAATTGAAAAGGTCTGAAACCGTGTTTTTCCGCTTCCGCTGCCACAAACGCGCAAGCTTCGCGCTCTGTTTTCGCCGCGTCGATGAATTTCTTGTACTCTTCCGCGTAAGAGAAGATGGCTTTCATCGTCTTTTTGTCCGCTACTTCGTATACGTTTGTTCTTTTGTATGCAAGTTCGCTCATAATGTGTTTTTTATGCCTCCGTTAAAAATTTTTATCAATTTTAATATTTCATACGCCTGCGCCGAATTTTTCAAATCGTCCGGGTGCAAAATTTCTTGATTAACCTAGCTTTCTTTAATGCAGAAAGCCTTTGATGATCTGTTCTTCGGCTTCCTTTTCCGTCAGCCCCAAAGTCATCAGCTTTATCAGCTGCTCGCCCGCGATTTTCCCGATCGCCGCTTCGTGAATGAGTTCCGCGTTCAGATCGTTCGCCGAAAGACACGGCGCAGCCGTCACCGAGCCGCCGTCCATAATAATCGCGTCGCATTCCGTATGGCCGTGGCACGCCGCGTTCCCGTTCATCGTAGAGCAGAAATGCTGCTTCGAATGCTCCGCCGCCACCGAGCGCGACACCACGTCCGCCCGGCAATCCGCGCCGTCCATATCCACGCAAAAATCGGTGCTTGCTTCCTGTACGCCGTTCGTGTAAATTTTTTCGCGCACGGTAAGTTCCGATTTTTCGCCGAGCTTGGCGCGCGTTACGCGGTGCGTATCGTCCACGCCTTTAATCTGCGTCATTTCCATATCCATACTTGCGCCGTCTTCGATATAAGCGATAGTTTCGGGGTTCATCACGCGCTTTCCTTCGCCGTCGCCCTCACCGTAATGCCTTTCCACATAGCGCACTTTCGAATTTTTGCCCACATGAAAAGTATGCACGCCGTCGTGCCGCGAAGTCGCCTTGCCGCAGTTGTGAATACCGCAACCCGCAATAATCGTCACGTCGCAATTCTCGCCTACGTAAAAATCGTTATAAACAACTTCGTTATAGCCCGTTTCGCTTAAAATCACGGGAATATGCACGCTTTCGTTCTTCGTGCCGGGTTTGATAAAAATATCAATGCCCGATTTCCCGTCCTTCCGCGAAGCAATTTCGATATTCTCGGTGGAACGCCGCCCCGCAGGTTTTCCGTTCTCGCGGATATTGTACGCCCCTTCGGGTACGCCGTGCAAATCGGCGATTTTTAATAATAAATCACGTTCAAGCGTGTCCATTTTCTTCGCCTCCTTGCCTTATGCCTGCGCTTTTTCGCAAGCGTTCTCGTGCGCGACTGCGCCGCGAGCTTCGGATATTTTGCTTTGCAGCGTTCCGCACGCCGCGCCCGAGCCGAGAATTTCGGGCAGAATTTCATCGCGCGTACCGCTTTTTTGCACTTTGCCGTTGGCAAGCACCACGATTTTATCCGCCACGCTCAGAATTCGTTCCTGATGCGAAATAATGATAATATCGCCCTGCGTTTTTTCGCGCATTTTTTCAAACACGTTGATAAGGCTCGAAAAACTCCACAAATCAATCCCGGCTTCCGGCTCGTCGAAAAGCGACAATTTCGTGCCACGCGCCAGAATCGTAGCGATTTCGATACGCTTCAATTCCCCGCCCGAAAGCGAAGCGTTCACTTCACGATCGAGATAATCGCGCGCGCAAAGTCCCACTTCCGAAAGATACCCGCACGCCGTGGCAAGCGTTGCGTTCTTGCCCGCCGCAATCGACAAAAGATCTTTCACCGTAAGTCCCTTAAACCGCACCGGTTGCTGAAACGCATACGAAATTCCCTTTTTTGCGCGTTCCGTCACAGATAAATCGGTGATGTCTTCGCCGTTCCACAGCACTCTGCCCGAAGTGGGTTTGATAATCCCCGCAATCACTTTCGCCAGCGTGGATTTCCCGCCGCCGTTCGGACCGGTAAGCGCAACGAAACGCCCGTCTAATTTTACGGAAACGTTTTCGAGAACGTCTTTTTCGCCCGTTTCGTCTTTTACGTGATAGGTTACGTTACGTAATTCGATCATTTGTTTCTCTCCGCTGCCTACGTTATGCCCTTTTTTCAGCCGTTTCAAACCTTACGTTGAAACGAAAAGCAGCACAAAATCGCAGCTAAAATATGTCCATATAATATGCGTTTTGCTTTAAAAACGCCCGTTTTTGCCTGAAATCAGGCTCGTAGCGCGCCACAATCGCCCAGAATCGCGCCGAATGATTTTTTTCAAACGTATGCGCAAGTTCGTGAATCGCCACGTATCGCACCACTTCGGGAGGCGCGTACATCAGTCGAAATGAAAAATGCAGCTTATTATCGTAAGAACACGATCCCCAGCGGCTTCTCGCACTATTTACGGAAATGCTTTTGTATTTCGCGCCCATCTCTTCCGCGCACTCTTTCGTCAGTTTTTCAAGATAGATTTTCGCTTGCTTTTTTAAAAAATCCGTCAGGCGTTTCGTAGCGTTCTCACTCGGCAAATACAGCGTATCGCCGATTTTTTTCGTGAATTTCCGAGCCGCGCCCGCGCCGTTTTCACAATCGAGAAGCGATATTTTCACGCGCTCGCCGAGCCATAAAAACATAGCGCCGTCTTCGGCCTCTTTTAAAATTCCGCCTTGCTTCGCCGCTTCTTTCGCCCGCGCGGACCGCCGCTCGATCCACGCCCGTTTCTCCGTAAGAAAAGCAAAAATGCGCTCGTCCGCACACAGCGCGGGCGCGCGCACCGTCACTTTACCGAGCCGATCCACGCACACGGAAATCGTCCGTCGCCGCGTGCGAATCAGCTCATATTCGAACGGAAATCCGTTTTTCGGGCAATCATCGCGCCCGTCGCCGGATTTTTCGCAAATCACGCTTCGTAGCCGTTAGGGTTGTTGCTCTGCCATTTCCATTGCGAAGCGCACATCTCTTCGATGCCGTATTTCGCTTTCCAATGCAATTCTTTTTCCGCTTTATCGGGGCAGGCATAGCACGCCGCGATATCGCCGCTTCTGCGCGGGCAGATTTCGTAAGGCAGCTTCTTTCCGCACGCCTTTTCAAACGCGTGAATCATATCAAGAACGCTGTACCCATGCCCCGTGCCGAGATTGTAGATATGCACGCCCGCGTCTTTGCAATGCTCGATCGCCGCGATATGCCCCAGCGCAAGATCCACAACGTGGATATAATCGCGCACGCCCGTACCGTCGGGGGTATCGTAGTCGTTGCCGAACACGCGGATACATTTGAGCTTACCGCTCGCCACCTGCGCCACATACGGCATCAGATTGTTGGGAATCCCCTTCGGATCTTCGCCGATTCTGCCGCTTTCGTGCGCGCCCACAGGGTTGAAATAGCGAAGCAAAATCACGTTCCACTCGTTGTCCGATTTATAAAGATCCTGCAAAACGGTTTCGAGCATCAGCTTCGTAGAGCCGTAAGGGTTCGTGGTGGAAAGGCGGCAATTTTCGTCCAGCGGAAGCCGTTCTGGCGTACCGTATACGGTGGCGGAAGAAGAGAAAATAATCTTCTTCACGTTATTTTTCTGCATCACTTCAAGAAGCGTCACCGTGCCGCCGATGTTGTTTTCGTAGTATTTCAAAGGGATCTGACAGCTTTCGCCCACCGCTTTCAAACCTGCGAAATGAATCACGGCGTCGATTTTATGCGCCTTGAAAATTTTATCCGTACCTTCAGCGTCGCGGATATCCGTTTCGTAGAAAGTCACTTTTTTGCCCGTAAGCTCTTCCACGCGGCGCAAACTCTCTTTGCTCGAATTGCAAAGATTATCCATCACCACCACGTTGTAGCCTTTGTTCAAAAGTTCCAACACCGTATGCGAGCCGATAAAGCCCGCGCCACCCGTTACAAGAATCGTTTCCATATTTTCTCTGACTCCTTAAAAATCATTTCGCCGCTTTTGGGCAAGCGATTTTTTCTTCTTTATTATTCATACCCGCATTTTGATTTTCACAAACCGCAAACGCAGCTTTTTTACGCGGATTTTCGCTGTTTTTTAAAGCTTTTCCGCACGTTTCGCAGCTTTTTTCAGCGCGGCGTATACTTTCTCGCGCAAAGCGCGGTGCGCCGCCGAGCTTCTCGGGTATTCCGTGTACCCCTTCACGCCGAAATCATGCAGAATTTTCAGCGTTTTTTTCCTGCCGATATAGCTTTCGAGCGTTTTCAGCGCGCGGTATTCGAAAAATCCTTCGCCGAGCGTTTCCGAGCGCAGCGAGCCTGCCGCGTCGCCGTTTCCCGGGTACACCACGAACGAATCGCCCGAAGGGAACATCAACCCCGCCGAAGTATCTTCATACGGATTGACTTCCGCATACGATTTCGCCGTATTGTAGAAATTGAAACCCCAATGTAAAAAACCCTGTACGCCCGTTTCGTAGATCTGAGCGCCGATGATTTTCGTACGCTGCAAAGGCATATTCAGAAATCTGTTCGAATAAAAGTCCTGATACGGCCCGCAGCAATAGTACACAAAAAGCTCTTTGATTCCCTTATTTTCAAACGCCTTAAAACTGCTTGTAATCGGCACAGGCACGTCTACGCCGCCTTTTTCGTAAAATTCGTAGTGCGAAATCGCGTCCATCACGGGCATATCGCCGATGCGTGCTTTCACGAAATCGCGAAGAAACGTGTATTTTTCGAGATGTTCCGCCCACGGCTCGTCCGTAAGATGAAAATAGCACTTTTTCCGCCAGCCGTGATCGTTGATAAACGACGCAAGTTTCGTTAAAAATTCGCCTAAAAACGCAAGATATTCTTCCGAATCGGAAGCAGTTTCCCAGCCGAAAATCTTCTTTTCTTCGCCGTTTTGCGTTTCCGCCATGATTTTCGGACAGCATTTCCCGCCCCATTGCGTGAATAAATGCGAAAATTCAAGGTATTTCACCCCGTTCGCAAACGCAAATTCGCCGAATTTTTCAAGCGGTTTAAAATCAAATTCATATCCGCCGTTTGCCGCAAGTTTCACGCCGATAAGCTGCGCCGTGCGCCGTTCCCCGCCGATTTCCGTATCGAGCGGCGGCGTGAAAAGCGGCGTTAAAAGCATATTGTTTCCCGCGCGTACGTATTCGCGCAGATACCCCGCGAAAACGCGATAAAAATCGTCGTTAAAAAGCTTAACGCCGTGCTTTGCCGCAATGCCGTCGTAATGCATCCAATTCGTGATTTTCAAATCGGTTTCCTGCGCCGAAACGGGCAACACTTCTATCTTGTATTCCAGGCGGGAAAGCTCTTCGCCTTCGCGCGAACGCAGCAAAAACGTAAGCGTATAAACGCCCGCTTTCAGCCCTTCGCTATTTTCCACGCTCACGTAAAACGCCTTCCATTGCCACGCGGGCAAAACTACGTCCGCCGCGCCGAGCGGCTTTAAAACGTCGGGATATAAACCGGGCAGCTGCGAAATCACATACGTATCGTTAAACTGCGGAAAGTACTGCGCAGGCACAAGTTCCGCCGAACGGATCGTAACAAACGGCGCAAGATCTCCCTCAACGCTGATTTCGGCAAGCGCGATTGTTGTTGCCGTATCGTTTTTATACGCAAGCTGAAAATTCAACCGCTCGTTTTGCAAAATCGTTTTGCCGTATTCTTCGCCCGTCGGCTCTGCCGCAGGAAATACTTTCTGCATCGAATCTACAATTTTTCCGTAGAGGTTACTCATCGTTTTTTCTCCGTTTTTCTTCCGTGTTTTCCTCTTCGTCCGCTTTCTCTTCCACGCGTTTCGAACGGATTTTCAATACTTTCTGCTTTGTGGTTTTCACCACTTTGATTTCAAGAAATTTAAAGCGGATAATCTCGCCTACGGGCGGAATACCGCCGAATTTTTCCATCACCCAGCCGCCTACCGTGTTCGATTCGAAATTCTCGTCCTCTTCGCTGATGCCGTAAAGATCGAAAAACTCTTCGAGATCGCACTTGCCGTCCACCCAGTACTCGTCGTCGGAAATTTTGCCGTAAAGCACTTCTTCTTCGTCGTGTTCGTCCCAGATTTCGCCCACAAGCTCTTCTAAAATATCTTCCAGCGTCACCACGCCCACAAGTCCGCCGTACTCATCCGAAACCGCCGCCATGTGAATTTTCTGTTTTTGCAGCTGTTTTAAAAGCGCGGAAATACGCGTGTATTCCGTGGTGAAAGCGATTTCCTGCACCACGTGCGAAATTTCTTTATCGCCGCGCAGATACGCGTTATAAAAATCGCGCTCGTGGATCAAGCCAACCACGTGGTCGATCGTGTCTTCGTACACGGGCAGACGGGAATAGCAATTTTCTTTGAACACGGCGAAAATCTCATCCATGCTCGCATTCATATTCACCGCCACTACGTCTACGCGCGGCACAAGAATATCTTCCACTTTCAAATCGTCGAATTCGAGAGCGGAACGCACAAGTTCCGATTCGTCTTCTTTCAAAGTGCCGTCTTCTTCCGCCTCGTTTACAAGCGAAATCAGCTCTTCGTCCGTCACCGTATCGTTGGGTTGCAGCCTGAAAATGCGCGCAAGCAGCTTTTTATAGCCGCCGAACACATACCCGAGCGGCGTGAAAATCCAATAGAAAAACTGAATGAACGGATACAGCCAGAACGCGAATTTTTCGGGGTATACGCCTGCGAAATACTTCGGCGTGATTTCGCCGAAAATCAGCACCGCCGCCGTCATTACCACCGTAGAAATCGTGGTGGCGTCCAGCGACGAATTGATAAGCAGCTTTGTAAACAACACCGTAGCAAGAGCGGAAGCCGTTAAATTCACGATATTGTTCCCGATCAGAATCGTCGTGATCAATTTATCGTATTTCTCTTCGGCAAGCTTGTATACGTGCTTCGCGTTTTTCTTGCCGAGCGCGATCATGCTTTTGATTTTAATCCTGTTCGCGCACGAATAC
>CALARO010000293.1 GCA_937888935.1 uncultured Clostridia bacterium | reverse complement strand
GGACGGACAACGTTTGCGTGCCGATTGAGCCGGTAGCGCCGATAAGTGCGATTTTTTTCATTTTTGCGGTTTCCTTTGGCGTTGCGGCGTGCGGTTTGCGCGCTTACGCTTTTAATTCGGCTATGCTTACTATGCTTACGCGATGGGCAGTGCGCCGATAATCACGAACACGAGATACACCGCCGCCGTGGCAAACAGAGTGCCGTCGATACGATCCATTACGCCGCCATGTCCCGGCAGAAGCTTGCCCATATCTTTGATGCCCGCTTTGCGCTTGACGCAGCTTTCGGCGAGATCGCCGAATTCGGTTGCCGCCGCCGTGATTAAGCCGATCAGAAGGTACACGGGCAGGAAAATATACATTTTTTCGAAGCTGCCCGCCACGGCGTTGTAGGAAAAATACAGAATCGCCGCGCCCATAAGTCCGCCGACAAGTCCGCCGATTCCGCCGATCACCGTTTTATTGGGGGATACGGACGGCGCCATTTTTTTTGGGAATTTCTTCTTCATAAATCTGCCGAACACGTAGGCGATGGAATCGGCGAACGGCGAGATGACGAAAATGCACAAAATCGCGAGATCGGAATTGAACGCGTAGGTTTCAAGTCCTTCGGCGGGCAAGTGATTTGCGAGTGAGAGAAGCACTAAAAATACGGTGGGATACGCCGCCGCGAAGAACGCCGCGCCCGTGTTTTCGATACCCGTTTCCGCGTGACGGATCACGAGAAGCGACACGAGATAGAACGAAAGAACAAGGAACGCCACGCCCGCCGCGCGCGCGCCGCAGCCGTAAAATTCCTGGAAAATCGCGCATGCCGGCACGCAGAACGCCGCGAAAATCATCACCCCCGCCGCCTGCGCTTTCGTGGGCGAAGCGAACGTTTCCGCGTTCGTTTCCGAGCCGTCTTTCAGCTTTTCTTTCTTGCCGATCGCGCCGAACGCGCGAAGCATTTCAAACGTGCCGATCAGCGAAAACAGCCAGATCAGTCCGTCGAAACATAAATCGGAAACAAAGATTTTCAAGAGATAGAATACGGCGAGAACGGCTACGTAGCTCGCCCCCGTGATCAGCCGGATGCCCATGCGTTTATTCTCCTTTTTCCTGCGTGAGTGTTTCGTTTTCCGCTTGCTTTTCCGTTTGTTTTTCCGCGCTAAGAATTTCGTCGGTTTCGCCGGTTTCGCTGCTTTCGCATTGCTCGTCGGTTTTGCCGAAGCGGCGCGTGCGGTTTGCATACGCTACGATGGCTTCGTCGAGATCGCGATCGGAAAAATCGGGGAACATTTTATCGGAAAAGTACAGCTCGGCGTATGCGCTTTGCCAAAGCAGAAAGTTGGAAAGGCGCACTTCTTTGCCCGTGCGGATGATGAGATCGGGATCGGGCATGCCCGCCGTGTAGAGATGATCGGAAATGTCTTTTTCGGTGACTGCCCGATTCTCCTGCCGCGCCTTTTCCGCCGCGAGCGAAGCCGCCCGCGCGATTTCCGCCCGCGAGCCGTAGCCGAGCGCAACGTTTACGCCCCTGCCTTCGTACATCGCCGAATCTTCCTGCGCTTTTACGAGAAGCTCCTGCACGTCTTTCGGGAACAGCGACAGATCGCCGATGACGCGGACGCGCGCTTTTCTTTCCGCGATTTCGCGCATGCACGGCACGAAATGCTTGCGGATTAAATCGAATAAGCCTTCGAGTTCCTTTTGCGGGCGCGAAAAATTCTCGGTGGAAAGCGCGTACACGGTGACGTAGTTTACCCCTACGTCAAGCGCGCGGCGTAAAAGCCCCATCATGCGATCCATGCCGTAGCGATGCCCCACCGAGCGCGGAAGCAGCCGCTTTTTCGCCCACCTGCCGTTGCCGTCCATGATGACGCCGATATGCCGCGGCATGTTTTCGGCGCACGGTAACGCGCCTGCTTTTATTTTATTCTTCTTCATAGACTTTCAGAACAGCTCGCTATGCCGTCAGATAGACATTAAGTCTTTTTCTTTCGCCGCGATGATCGAATCGAGCTTCGCCATGGCGGAAGTTACGCTCTTTTCCACGTCCGCTTCGCAAGCCGCGCTCTCGTCTTCGGAAAGCTCTTTCGCCGTCTTCATTTTCTTGATTACGTCCATGGCGTTTCTGCGCGCGTTGCGGATTTCCACCTTGGTTTCTTCGCCCATTTTCTTGATCTGCTTCACGAGTTCTTTGCGGCGTTCTTCCGTCATTACGGGGAATACGATGCGGATCACCTTGCCGTCGTTCGTGGGGGTAAGCCCTAAATTGGACTGCAAAATCGCCTTTTCCACCGCTTTTAAGAGCGATTTATCCCAAAGCGAGATTTGCAGGCAGCGGGCGTCGAGCGCGCTGACGTTGCCCAGTTCGATCAGTTTGCTCATGCCGCCGTAGGCTTCCACTTCGATTCTGTCGAGTATGTGCGGGTTTGCGCGCCCCGCGCGGATGGCGGAATATTCGCCTTCAAGGGAATCAATGGCGCGGTCTGCCGCGTCTTCGAGTTCGAGCATCATTTCTTCGATTTTTTCGTTTTCGATCATGGTTGTTTCCTCCGTTTTTTTATGTCTTTTAATTCACCGAGATGAGCGTGCCGAGTTTCTCGCCGCATACGGCGCGAAGTATGGAATCTTTCTCGTTTAAGCCGAAAGCAAGCGTAGGCACGCCGTTTTCCATACACATGGTTGCCGCCGTGAAATCAATGACTTTCAAGCCCTGGTTTACAATGTCGTTATAAGTAAGGCGATCGTACTTCTTCGCGTTCGGATTGGTTTTCGGGTCGGAATCGTAGATGCCGTCTACGTTTTTCGCCATTAAAAGCACGTCCGCCGAGATTTCGCAGGCGCGAAGCGCAGCCGCCGTATCGGTGGAACAGTACGGATGCCCCGTGCCGCAGGCGAAAATCACGATTCTGCCTTTTTCGAAGTGGCGAAGCGCCTTACGCATTACGAGCGGCTCGGCGATAGAGATCATATTGAGCGCGGTCTGCACGCGCACGGGTACGCCGCGCTGCTCGATGGCGTCCATCATGGCGAGCGAATTCATCACCGTGGAAAGCATGCCCATCTGATCGGCGGTGGAACGATCCAGTTTCGGACCCTCTTTTCCGCTTCAAATATTGCCGCCGCCGGCGATGCGACCGATTCCCCAGCCCCTAACC
>CALARO010000292.1 GCA_937888935.1 uncultured Clostridia bacterium | reverse complement strand
CTGAAAGGGCGGCGTTTTTGATGATTTTTTGCGCAATCGCCCGCAGGTGTATCGGAATACATCAAGGGCGAACGCGGAAAAAAAAGCGAAAACGCCGCCCTTTCAGGCACATTTAAGCTTATTTTTATTCGGCTATAATCATTATAAATTACAAGGGGAAATTTGTCAAGCGGACAAGCGGCAAAAATACAAAAAATTAACAGAAATTTTTAAAGAAATCAAACAAATCTTCTCGCTTCGATATAGTACTTCTTCCGCGCGGACGTGAGTTTTTCGATGCGCGCATAATCGGACGAAGTGTGCAGGATATAGTCGTTTCCGAGATAGATCGCCACATGCCCCACGCGCTCGCTGCCCGTATTATAATACCGCGACGCGTTGGTGAAATAAATGCAGTCGCCGCGGGACAGGTTGGCTCGTTTTACCGATTTGCCCTGCTTCACCTGCAATCTTGTGGTAGTGCCGAGAAGCTTTTTCGCGCCCTGATAAAACACGTACTGCGTGAGCGACGAGCAATCGAACGCGCTCGTTTTGAAGCCGCGCTCGAAATTGCCCGCGCCGTCGTGCAAGCGCACCGCCCCGTACACGTACGGCGTGCCGAGAAGTTTGTAACCTTCTTCAAGCACTTTTTCCACGGCGGCGTTGTCGCTCTTTTCAAGCGTGAATTCTTTGGCGTACGCCGCCGCCATATACACTTTTTTGCCGCGATAATACACGCAGTACCATCCGTTTACCTTGGCGATCACGGCATAAGACGTGTCTTTTTCCGCCGTTGCCACCGCTTTGTAGCCGCCGCCCGCGCCCGAGCGCAAATTCACTCCGTTGCCCGTGCAGAGTATGTATAGCTGCACATTCTGCGGCGGGTTTGGTTCTTCCGGCTCGGCGGGCGCGTTCGGTTCGGCGGGCGTGGCGGGTTGCTCGGGTTCGTTCGGCTCGTTCGGCTCGCTCGGCTGATCGCCCGGTTGTTCGCTCGGTTCGCCCGGCGCATCGGGCGTTTCGGGCGTATCGGGTTCGGCGGGTTCGGCGGGGGTATCGGGCGATTCTGCGGGTTCTTCGGCGTCGTTTTGCGGGGGCGCGGAAATCGTGTGATCGGTGCGGTACGCCGCCGTGAGAGAATAGGCGGGCAAAATCGTGAAGCAGGCGGCGAGAATGAGCGCGGCTGCGTTTTTCATTCGTTTCATAGCGTTTTTTCCTTTGTTTTTTGCAAGATTATAGCACGGAAAACGGCGAAACGCAAGGCGTAAAATTTCCCCGCGCTGGAAAAATACGGCAACGCGGGAAAGCTTTTGCGGATTTTTTCCATTTCCGGCGCGCTTTTCCTTTTAACGCGCAACCTGCGCGCGGCGGCGTTTTTTTACTTGCTTTTGCCGATAAAATGTAGTATAATATTCTTCGAATATCAATTCGAACGAAAGGCGGAAGTGCGGACTATGCGAAAGAAAAACGAAGAGATTTTAAACGCGGCGGCAACGTCGGCGAAAAATACGGCGGCGGGAAGCGCGACGGCGGGAAATGCGACGGCGGCAGGCGCGGCAGATACGGCTGAAACGACAAATACGGCGGCGGGGGATTCCGCGCTTTTGCGCGCGCTGAAAACGGCGGGAAACGCGCAGGGCGTGCGGGCGAATTTTTACGCCGCGACGGGCATTATCGAAGAACAGGCGAAAGGCGACGTGTACAGCGGCGTGCTTTTCGTATTCCGCAAAGAAAAGAAAATTTCCGCGGCGCGGCTCGCTTCGATGCTGGCGCAGGCTCTTTACACCGTGCGGAAAATCCGCTACGAAGAAACCGAGCGCGAGCTGCCCGGGCGCGTTTGCGGCGTGTGCCGCGAAGAGGCGGTTTTGCTGAGGGTTCAGGATTTTTCCGCGTTTTATTCGAGGCGCACGGACAAAGAATACGATTGGGATCGCGCCCCCACTTCGCCCTGCCCCGTGCTGGTGCGGGATCTTTTATCTTCGGCGCAGCTCTATCGCGTGAAAACGTACGCGCTTGCAAACGCGGACGAAGAACGGGCGTTCCGCGCGGCTCTGGCGGGGGCGTGCGGCGTGCAGCTTTCGATGTTTCCGAAAGAAAAAAAGCCGATTACGGAAGACAATTTCGAGAAAGTGTACGAATACTGGGCTTCTTTGTTTGCGTTTTATCTGGACGGCAGGCGGGGCGAAAAGAAGCTTGCCGAATACTTTCTTGCGGACGCGCTGCGGGGCGGCAAGGCGAATAAAAACGGCAAGGTGGAATTTCTTTTGGAAAGCGGTAAGGAAACGCACCGTTTGCCCGAGTACGAATACAATTATTTCTGGAGCGTGTACGAGCGCGTGGCGGACGAAACCACGGCGTTTTCTTTGCGGCGCAAGATTGATCGGCTTGGCGAAGACGAAAGCCGGCGCATGCAGGGCGAATTTTACACTCCGCCGATTTTCGCGCAGAAAGCGTACGGGTACATCGAGCGGGTGATCGGCAAGCGAAAGCTCGAAAGCGGCGAATACCGCGTGTGGGATATGGCGGCGGGCAGCGGAAACCTGGAATTTACTCTGCCGGCGGCGGTGCTGCCCTATACCTATATTTCCACGATCGGCGAAGAAGACGCGATGTACTGCAAGCGCGTGTTCCCCTACTCCACCGTGTTTTCTTACGATTATTTAAACGACGACGCAAAGCTGCTTTTTGAAAAACGGCGCAGGCAAAGGCTGTATCGGAATAGACGGCAAGAATTATAAAACGGATATGGATAATGCCGATGAGCTTATCGGAATGTATGTAAAGGCAG
>CALARO010000291.1 GCA_937888935.1 uncultured Clostridia bacterium | reverse complement strand
CAGTTCCATTTACACAAATAATATTCAATCAAGGGGGGGGGGCAGTTTCACTTCCGAATTGTCAAAGGCTTCAATTTATTATAGCCTTATCAAATCCAAAATACCGAACGCGCTTCAAAAGCGAGCAGTACAAGAAGTGCGAGTACGGGCGCAGGGAGCTTACTCATGGTAAGTGACCAAGACCGCACGCAGCACGACAAAGTAATGCGAAGCTTTTCAAGCGCGCCCGTACCTTACACCAACTTACGCCCCATAAGAACGCCCATCACCGACGCCATCATCAGCCCTCTCGTCCATCCGCTCGAATCGCCAAGGCAATGCAAGCCGCGAATGTTCGTATTGAAATCCGTATCCATCTTAATGCGGTTGCTGTAAAATTTCAGTTCGGGCGAATACAAAAGCGTTTCCGCCGAAGCAAATCCGGGCAACACGTAGTCTACCGACTGCATAAAGTTGATGATATTGATCATCGTGCGGTACGGCATCGCGGCGGTAATATCCCCCGCCACCGCGTCTTTCAGCGTGGGGCGCACGTTCGAGCGCGAAAGCTCTTTGTCCCACGTGCGCTTGCCGTCTAAAATATCGCCGAAACGCTGCACGAGAATATGCCCCGCGCCCAGCATGTTCGTCAGCTCGCCGATCTTCTGCGCATACGCGATCGGCTGATTAAACGGATACGAGAAATTATGCGAACACAAAATCGAAACATTCGTGTTCTCGGTTTTCAAATCTTTGTACGAATGTCCGTTCACCACGGCGAGATTGTTATCGTAGTTTTCCTGCGATACAAAGCCGCCCGGGTTCTGACAGAACGTGCGCACCTTATTTTTAAACGGTTTCGGATAGCCGATCAGCTTCGATTCGTACAGCACCTTATTCACCGTTTCCATCACTTCGTTTCTCACTTCCACGCGCACGCCGATATCCACGGTGGAAGGCACATGCTCCACGCCGTAAATCTCGCAGATTTTTTCCAGCCATTCCGCGCCGCGCCTGCCCGTAGCCACCACCACGTCGTCCGCAAATACTTCCTGCGCGTCCGTGCCGTTCCATTTCTCGATCTCTACGCCCCTGCACACGCCGTCGCCCATAATCAGCGTATTGCATTGATATTCAAACATAATCTCTACGCCGTGTTCCAGAAGATACCGCTCGATCGAAAGGTAAATATTCTGCGCCTTTTCCGTACCCATGTGCCTGATCGGGCAGTCCACAAGTTTCAACCCCGCCTGAATGGTGCGCAGTCTGATCTCTTTCACTTCTTCCGATACGTTCAAGCCTTCGATATGTTCGTCCGCACCGAATTCAAGATAAATTTTGTCGGCGTAATTGATGGTTTCCTGAGCGAGTTCTTCGCCGATTAAAAGCGGCAGATCGCCGCCCACTTCCGCCGAAAGCGAAAGCTTGCCGTCCGAAAACGCGCCCGCGCCCGAAAACCCCGTGGTGATATGGCAGAACGGCTTGCAGTTCATGCACTTGCCCGTCACGTTCTTCGGGCATCTTCTGTTTTCCACCGATTTGCCCTTTTCCACGATAAGTATGCTCTTCTTGCTGCCCTTTCTCAGCATTTCCAAAGCGGTGAAAATTCCCGCCGGACCTGCGCCGATAATCACTACGTCTTTCTTCATGGTTTTGCTTTGCCTCCGCGATAAATTATTCTTTCGTCCGCCCCGTTTGCGCCGGGCGGTTTGCGGCTTTTGTATCATTTGCAATACAAAAACCCCGACTTTCGCATTATATCACGCTTTTCGGGGCTTGTCAAGGGTTATTCGCCCGTTTTGATTTTTTTCACAAGATAATCTTACTGCGCCGCGCCCGCAACGGCGTTTTCCGCCGCGGAAGCGAACGCCGCCGCGTTTTCTTCCGTTGCCGCGTTTTCTTCGGCTGCGACGGCTTTTTCGGCTGCGTTTTCTTCGGCTGCCGCGTTTTTCTCTGCCGCGGCGGCTTTTCCCGGGGCTTCGCGCGCCGCGCGCCGCTCGTTGTTTTTATAAAGCACTTCCAGTTTATACGAGTTGTAGCGCAGAATACAATACGACGGCAGATTGCAAAACATATTCACAATCGCCACGGGCAAAGAAAGCGTGAAAAGCAGCGCGTGCGGCGTTAAGAGCGGCACTAAAAATCCCGCGAACGCCGAAAGAAAATGAATCACTTCGCCGTAGCACAATTCCGTGAAATATTTTTCGAGATACGCGTTATCCTGCGGGCGCGCGATTTCGTTCTTCGAAAAACCCGTAAATTTGCCCCATTCGGGGATCTTATCTTTCCATTTGCGGATTTTGATCAGCTCGTAAAACTTCTTTTCGCCCGCGCTTACCTTAAAAACCGCCTTTTTGTGGTTAAACCACTTCGCAGGCAGCGCGCGGCGTATAAAAAACGCAATCGCCGCGTCGATCGCAATCGCAAGCGCGGCTGCGTAAAACGTGCATACCACGCCCTTGCCGAGCGATACCGCAATCACGCCGAACACCCCTTCCGAAAGCGCGGCGTTCACTATGGCAAGCAGCGTAACCGCCACCGAAATCACCCACACAAAGAGCATTTGTTTTCGCCTCCTACTTTCGATTTTTCTTCCGATTTTTCTCCCCGATTTTCCGCCTGAAGATAGGTAAGCGGCACACCGTACACTTCTTCATACTTCGCCTTGTACAAAGCGAAGGTATCCTGCCGCATTTTTTCCGCCGCCTGCTTTTCGTTCAGGCTCGTATCGGCGTACACGGGCGGCATGATATGCAGCGTGTAATGTTGCAGCGGATAATTATGCTCGTCGAGTTTCGTTTCGTCGTCTTTCATCGTAACGAAAGTCGGCAGCACAGGCACGCCCGCACGCACCGCAATTTTAAACGCGCCGATTTTGAAAGGGCGCGGCTTTCTGTAATTCCACCACATGCCCTGCTCGGGGTAAATCAGCACCGCTTCGCCGCGTTTTAAAAGCGTATCGGTAGCGGACATAAAATTCACCATCGTGCGGCGGTTTGAAGAGAGCGGCAGCGTATTGCAGTTGCGAAACAGAAAAGCGAACAACCCCGAAAAGCCGGTGTAATTCCCTTCGCGGATCACTTTGTACAGTCGCTTTTTTTTCAGGCTTTTTTGTATGCAATGGTACAGAATGTAGTTATCGGGAATGCCGAAATGGTTGCAGGAAATCACCGCGCCGGTTTTTTTCAGCACGGCGAGATTTTCTTCGCCTTCCATGCCGTCGATCACCACCGCGCCGTCTTTGATCATCTTATCGAAAAACTTTCTGCCCATCTTGTTGGCGATCGCCGTTTTGATTTTGCTCGAAAGTTTTTTGCCGAGATAGTCCACGTCTTCGGGGCGAAGCTCGGGCGCGGGCGGATCGTTTTCCACGTCTTTTTCAAACCACCCCTTGCGCTCGTACTCGTCGATCCTTTTTAAAACTTCTTTTCTGTCTTCGGATACTATCGAAAGATCCATTTTTTCACCCTTTTTTTCAATGTTTTTCTTCTATTTTAAGGCTTTTTTCTTTGATTTTCAGCCGTTTTTCTTCGATTTTCAACCGTTTTTCTATGGATTTTACGCCGTTTTTGCGCGTTTTTATGCTTCTTTTACGTACTTTTTATAGTAATTTTCTTCGTTTTCGATCTCTTTTTCGCACAATGCGAGAAGCCCGGCTTCGCACGCGGCGTCGTTTTTCTTCTCTTCTTCGCCGTAATCGCGAAGAAAACCTTTTAAAAGCTCGTAAAATTCCGTTCTTTCCGCGCTGTTCCAGAAATATTCCTGATAAAGAATATCATCGTAATGCCACGGCTTCATCGTGAGATTGTAGTGAATGATTTTCGGATCTTTCAGCCGCTGCGTTTCGCCGCCTACGGGCATCGCGTTCCATTCGTCCGCAAGGTATTTCACTCTGCCGCGGCAAAGCACGTTTAAATAATCCTGATCCTGCGCTACAACAAATTTGTATTTCTTTAAAAGCGTAGAAAATTTACCGTAAAAATCTTCGTTTCTGAGAGCCTTTAAATTCAGGAGCAGCACGCCCGCGTTGAAATATCTTTCCGCTTCGATACCAAGCACGTGCTTCGTGTACTCTTTGAATACGGGTACTGCGCCCACCGCGCCGTCCGGCACGCCCGCCACATAATTATCGCCGAGATCAATATCGAAATAATCCGCAAGATCGCAGCGCACAGCGATGTCGCTGTCGAGATAAATCGCCTTGTCGTACTCGGGGAACATCACCGCAATAAAAATGCGGTAGTACGTGGCGCACGAATAATAATCGCGCAACTGCAATTCTTCGGAAAGCACCGCCAGACGATCGGTTACGTCCACGAAATTCACTTTGAAATTCTCGCTTTCGAATTGCTTGATTTTATCGCTGCCGTCGTCGCTTACGCCCGCGTGCAGAATATAAATTCTGTACTCGTTCTCGGGCGAGATATGCTCTTTGATCGATTGCAGCGTAACCGCGAGAAACGGCACGTATTTATCGTCCGCCGCAAAAAATACGGGAATAATCTTCTTGGGGGTAGCGTTGTTTTTCATTGTTTTTTACCTCATTGTGTTTTTAATTTCATCGGAACGGCTCGTATGCGCGCCTGCCTCAGCCTTCCGGATTGCTGCGTTTCCGCGCCCTCGCCGCTTCCGTTATCTATTTTAATACAAGCAGCAAAAAAAGACAACCTACTCATATCGGTTGCAATTCTACTAAAAAAAGACGCGCTCTACCCACGGTAGAATTGCCGTTTTTGTGCAAAAAACACACGTTTTTTATTCGATTTTTGTTCATTTTCGGCGTTTTTACTTACGCGGTAATTTTTGCCCGCCTTTAAAAATTGCGCCTAAAAAATAAAAAGCTCTCTGTTTAAGAGAGCTTTTTCGCGCGTATCTACCGCGAGTAGAGTTGCATTTTTGCTTTACGGCAAGCTATGCCGATTGGTTTTCGCCAGCGAAATAGGCGATCACGCCGCCGACGATGGCTTCGGCGATTTCCGTTTTAAATTCGTCCGAAGTTAAAAGCGCTTCGTCTTTCGCGTTGGAAAGGAAACCGCATTCCACAAGCGACGAAGGGTATTCGCTGCAAGAGAGCATAAAGAAATCGCCCGTGGCTTTATTGCGCTTGGGCGCGCCCCTGCCGCCGTAGAGTTTATTCAAAGAAACTTGCAGACATTCCGCGAGATTTGCGCCCGCTTCGCTGCCTTTTAAATAGAACGCCTGCGCGCCGCGCGAGAACGACGAAGGATAGAAATTCTGATGAATGGATACCACGGCGGCGGGGCGGGTTTCTTCGATAATCTCGCGCCGCTTTTGCATATCGCGCTTTTTAAAGCCTTTCGCCGCCGTGCCGTACAAGCCTTCGGAAGTTTTGCGGGTAAGCACCGTTTCGAAGCCGGCTTCGCGGAATTTTTCCGCCGTGAGATACGCGATTTCGAGATTGAGATCGCTTTCTTTCACGCCCGTATATTTTCCCGTAACGCCGCCGTCTATGCCGCCGTGTCCCGCGTCGATCACGATTTTCGCGCTTGCGGCAACGAGCGCGGATACGGGCGCAGCCAAGCCGTGCAGACAAAGATAAAACGCGGCGATTTCGAGTGCGGCAAGCACCGCGCACATCGCCGCGTAAACGCGTTTTTTCTTTTTACCGATACGCCCTTCTTCTTTCATAAAAATATTCTATGAAGCGGCGGGCGCGGTTTATACTTCTTCGGGCGTTTTTTCTTCCGCTTTTTCGCTTGCTTTTTCGCTCGTTTTTTCGGGCGCGCTTCCGGGCGTTTTTTCGCTCGCTTTTTCGGGCGTTTTTTCCGCCGCTTTTGATTCCGCCGCCCGCGCTTTTGCCTGTTCCGCTTTTACGGCTTCGGCGAAAAACGAGCCGCTTGCCGCCGGCACGGCGAACGAACAATTTTCCGCTTCGGCAAGCAGTTCTTTGCGGATTTTTTCAAGCGCAGCCGCGCTTACCACCATGCTTTCCGCACCCGCAGCCGCTAAAATTTTGAAATCGGCGGAATTTTCCACGCCCGCCACTTCCAGCATGCAGGTATCTTTTAAAAACGCGCGCAATTCCGCCGCCCCCGCGTAAAACGGCACGGAAAGATACTTCGCTCCGTAGTCCGCCGCAAGCGCGGCGATTTTTTTCCACACCAATTTATCGAGCGTGCGCGCGAACGCTTCGGTCAACGCCACCGTGACGGGGCGTTTTTTCGCCGCCTTGCAGATTTTTTTGATTTCCCGCTTCGTTTCGCCGAATTTGCCCGCGCTCACCGCCGACGCGCTTAAAATCAGCGTAATTCTGCCCGCGCCGCCCGCGATCGCGCGCTTGGTTTCGTAGCGTTTCGCCTTCCACAGCGTTTCGCCGTTTCCGCCCACGATCGCGTCCGCCGCAACTTTCCCCGAAAGCGCGTTTTTCGCCGCGGCAAGTTTATTCGGCGGCACGCGCAGCGCAAGCGATTTTACGCCGCGCGCGATTTCCGCGCATTTTGAAATTTCCGCCGCCGTAAGCTCTGCCGGGGGCGCAACCACCGTTTTTTTCAGCGCGGAAAGCACTTCTTCCACGCGTTTTTTGCGCTTGAATACGCAGTATTCTTCCGTGGGCGAAAGCACGATGCTCGCGCCCGTATTTTTCGTATCAATCGAAGATTTCGCCGAAGCCGCCGCCCCGCCGCCGCTATATAAATTTTCCATATCGCTTTTGATTATGCGGCAAAAATCGCGCGGTTATTCCTTTATTTTCCAAATTGTGAGAAGAAATTTCCGCTAAAATGGTGTTATGTCACGAAATACTTTGCGATTATTTAAAAATATCTGCGCGGCAAAAAGCAATCTCGCGCTCGGATTCTGGGCGATGGCGGGACTTTTCTGCGCGTGCTTTTTTCTCATTCATATCCTGCGCTGGGCAGCGGCGTATTTTCTTGAAAACAAGGGCGGCAAAAAACGCAATCCGCCCGCCGCGCCGCCCCCGCCGCAACCAAAACAGGCGGAAAAAAAGCCGAAACCCGCCGCCGAAAAACCGCCCGAAAAAATCTATTATATCGTGGAAAAAAAGAAAAAACGGGAAAGCGCGAAATACGCCGAACCGAAAGAATTTCGTTTCAAGTGATTCCGAGCTTTGCCCGCAGGCGGCGGCATCGGCGGCATTGCCGCTTTGTTCTATCGCCGCTTTGTGATATTTTATTTTTAATTATGGATTCGCTTGGGCTATATATAAACTTAGTCTTCGTATTTTTCGAGATTTGCGCCGTCCGTCCAAAGCCGTTCGAGATGGTAGAAAAGCCGCGTTTCGTCCTGCATGATATGCACGATCACGTCGCCGTAGTCGATCACCGACCATCTGCCGTCGCGCATGCCTTCTTCGCGCACGGGCGAAAGCGCGAATTTCTTTTCGAGCTGCTCTTCCACGTACTCGCCCATCGCGCGGATCTGCGTGGAAGAAGTGCCGCTCGCGATTACGAAATAATCGCAAAGCGACGATTTTTCGCGCACGTACACCGTGGCGATGTCTTTCGCTTTCTTCGCCGAAAGCGCTTCGCACACCGCGAGCGCGATCTCTTTGCTGCTCGTTTCTTTCGCGTTTTTCTTCTCTTCGTTTTCCATTTTCGTTTTCTCCTGCTTATTTTTTATTGATTTTTGTTTTCGTCCGCGATTTTCTTTTCGAAATACTCGTAAGCTTCGCGCGTGAGCGGATAGATTTCGCCGCCTTTCGCCTGCAAGTGATACAGCGTTTCGCGAAGCGATTCAAACATGGTGAAATCGAGCGAATTCCGCTCGGCGTAGTACAGTTTTCTCAGCTCTGCCGCGCCCGGGAAATCTCTGCCGTCTTCCACCATATCGGCAAGAAAAATCAGCTGTTCGAGAAGGCTCATTCCCGCTCTGCCGCTCGTGTGATAGCGCACGGCGTTTAAAATTTCTTCGTCTTCGATATTATAGGCGTGCCGCGCCGCATACGCGCCCGTGAATTGGTGCAGCACAGGCTCGGGAACAGGCTCGGGAACGCCCGCGGGCAGCGCAAAGCCTTGCAAAATCGGCGAATCGGGCGGCAGATTTTTGGCGCAGTCGTGAAAAAGCGCAGCCGTCACCGCCTTTTTTTCGGGGATTTGCAGCTGCACGGCTTTTCGCGCCGCCGCCACCGCCACGCGCAGAGAATGTTCGCGGCGCGCGGGTTTTTCTTTCGCAAGCGCGGCATGCGCGTTTTTTATTTCGTACAGTTTATGCCGTTTGATATACGCCGCCACGGCTGCGCCGCAAAGCGCGGAAACGTCGTCGCCCGCAGCCGCCAGAACGCGCGCTTCGGTGGAAGAAACGGCCGCCGCCTTATAATTCACCGCGACGAAACGCTTGCCGAACCGCGCGTAAAATTTCGCCTGTTCTTCGCGCTGCCACGCTTCGTTTTGCTCGGCGCGATCGCACACGGCAAGCGTGGCGTATTTTAAAATCTCTTCGGGGTTTTTCCACGTGGGAAAATCGCGCAGCATATCCGTGCCGACCAGAAAATACAGCGTATCTTCGGGGTACGTTTCGGCGAAATGCTTGCAGGTGAGATAGGTGTAGCTCACGCCGCCGCGCGCGATTTCGTAATCGGAAACGATCGCCTGCGGCACGCTTTCAAACGCCGCGTTCAGCATGGCGATACGGTGCGAATCTTCCGCAAGCACCCTGCCGCGCTTATGCGGCGGCACGTAGGCGGGCAGCACGAACACGCGATCGAGCCGCAGCGAAGAAATCGCCGCCTGCACGAGATGAATATGCTCGATATGCACCGGATCGAACGATCCGCCGAAAATGCCCGTTCTCATAATCTGCCGTCTGCTTCCTTTGATTTTTTTTGGTGATATGTATTATTATAGCGCATTTTTCGGAATTTTTCAAGTTTATACGCGCGGTTTTCGGGCAAAAATATGCGTATGAAAAATTATATGAGAAAAAGCGCGGCGTTTTCGCACGTTTTTTTCGCGTTTGCGTTCGCGTTTTTGCTGTTTTTATGTTTTTTCCGATACCTGCGGCTGCCGATTTTTCTTTCGGCGATTTTCGCGTTCGCCGCCGCCTGCTGCGTTGCCGCCCTGATCGCCGCGTTCCTCGGCAGAAAACGGCAGAAACTTTTATTCTCGCTGCGCGCCGAAAAGGAAAAAAACGCGCTCGCGCTGTACTTATCGCTCGTTTCGCCGGGGGAAATTCTGCGCTTTTTCGCGCGGGCGTTCCCCGAGCGGTTCTCTTTCTGCGTTTCGCCCGGCACGGCTTCGCGCGGCGTGACTTCGGCGGGCGATAATCTGTTTTTCTTGCGTGTGCCGATCGGCGGTAAAAATGCGGAAAACGGAAAAATTTCGGGAAATACCGAAGCCGAAAAAACAAACGAACACGCCGTTTTCTTTTCGTTTTCGGCGAAAAAATTCGGTTTGGAAAAAGCCGAAAATCTGTTGCGCACGCTCGGCGGCGTATTCGAAGAAGAAGCGCAAGCACGCAATAAAAAAAGCCCTGCGCGCGCGTACCTGTACTGCACGGAAATCGAAGAAGAAGCCGCCGCGCTGCTGGAAACGTTCGGCGTGAAATGCGTTGCGATCGACGAAATTTTCGCCGCGGCAAAACTGCTCGGCGCGCTGCCGGAAGAAGCGGTAACGTTGGCGAACGAAAAAAAGGCGCGGGGATTCAGACTGCGCGCCGTCAGCAAAAAAACCGCCCGCGGACTGCTTGTATCCGCAGGCATCTTGCTTTTTACGTCGCTTTTTTCGCCGTTTCCGTACTACTACCGCGCGATGGGGCTGATATTGCTGGCGTTGTCGCTCGCCGTAAGGCTGCTCGCCACGGGCGCGAAATTGCCCGCGTTCCGCCGCGCCGCCCCGCCCGAAGA
>CALARO010000290.1 GCA_937888935.1 uncultured Clostridia bacterium | reverse complement strand
CGCAAACGTCTTATTTTCGCCGTTTGCGCCGTATGTAAACGTAATTTTATGTTCGCCGAGCGTATCCGCGCTAAATACAAATTCTGCCCGATTTCCGCGCCGTTCGCAAGAAACCAAGGGCAGATCCGAATCGGCAGAAATCTCGCCGTCCGCCGCATTTTCAACGGCAATGCGCACCTGCTCGCCCTGAAAATAAGTATAATTATCGGCAAAAATCGCCGCGCAATGGGGGAAAGAAGCGATTTTTTGCATAAAATCGTCCTTGCCCGCGTGCGGGAAAATCACATACGAAAACGCGTATTCTTCGCCCGGGCGCAACGTTTTAATGTCAAGATTTGCCGTAAAATAACCGCGATCGTTGCTTTTGCAACCGCTTTGCGAATAAGAAGTCGCGCCGCCCTGCGTGAAAACCAGCCCGAGATTGCATGAGCTTTCGCCCATTTTCAGCGCGCACACCCACGAAGAATCGCCGCCGCACCAAAGGTGAGTCGTACACCGCGAAGTCATGCAGGTAGCTGCGTCGAAATAATCGTCGTAAAAATTGAAATTCACGCCGAGATCGCCTTCGAGAAAGAATTTCTGCCACCGCGAAACGTTTTTAATCACGGTTTGCACAAAGAGATTTCCGTTTTCGTCGAACGAATATTCCACGCGCGCCGTCAGTTCGGGAAAAGATTCGCCGCCGCAGCCGAACGGGGGCGGGTTTGATTTTGTTCCACGTGATACAGGGCAACGGCGCGGTTTTCGTGTGCTTCGAAGCTGTCTAAAATAAAGTCGCGGGAAACGCCGGCGGTAAAATCTTTGCCGCCCGGGTAAAATTTAAGATTATGCGAAAACACGGGAACGCCGAACGAAAGGGGCGGTTTCACCCAATTCATTTTGTGCGGATCGTCGTTTAAGAAAAGCGAAGAAATGCCGCCCGTTTTGTCGTCGAAAGTAACGGTAAATAAATTATTTTTCATAAGTTTCACCCAAAATCGAAAATCTGAAAATATATGCGAATTATGCAATAATATTAAGAAAAGCACCTCAAAAACGAAGTGCTTTTCGAAAAAAAATCTGGAGGCGCCACCCGGATTTGAACCGGGGCATAAAGGTTTTGCAGACCTTTGCCTTACCGCTTGGCTATGACGCCATAAATATCAAATTAAAAAAATTCGGCGCGGATTTTTCGATGGAGCGGGAAACGAGATTCGAACCCGCGACATTCACCTTGGCAAGGTGACGCTCTACCACTGAGCTATTCCCGCATAAAGGAAAAATCCGCACCGATTGGTGGAAGTTATAGGGATCGAACCTATGACCCTCTGCTTGTAAGGCAGATGCTCTCCCGGCTGAGCTAAACTTCCGTAAACTTTCAAGGCGTTGCGCATCAAAAGCTTATATACTATACCATATCCGCAAAAGAAAAGCAAGCGTTTTTCGCGGTATTTGCAAAATTTTCCGTAAAAAATTTTTTTCGCCTTTTATACAGCCTTCCCCTCGGGGGGAAGGTGTCGCCGAACGGCGACGGATGAGGGGCAGTTGCTTTTCCGATCGGCAATTTCAAAAACGGCTCAATCGGCAATTTTAAAAACGACTTATTTTTACCAACGCCTCGCGCCCGCAAAAAAGCCGCCGAGCCGGGTAAGATTATCGCCGCTCTACGCATTATATTCCGCCGGCGCATTTTTTGTTCCCGTAAATTTCCCAAAGCACCGCGGCAATTCCTTCCGAAATAATTTCCGCCATAGTATACACCAAATGAAACCGCGTAGAGTTTAAAAGCCCGAAATTATTCACCGATTTTTCCGCCACAATGCCCATCACCGAAATATCGCCGATCGCGCCGAGCTTTTTATTCGCGCCCGCCCCGGGCAGAAGCGCGTTGTCGTTGATTTTCAGAAGTCCCACGTCCCCGGGCGCGCCCACGGCGGCGTCCACGGCAAGAATTTTCTTCCCCGCGTGCGTT
>CALARO010000289.1 GCA_937888935.1 uncultured Clostridia bacterium | reverse complement strand
GGACAGAGCGACGGCACGCTTGTGAACGCGCTTCTCGCTTCGCTCGATCATCTGAGCGGCGTGGGAGGCATTTTGCGCCCCGGGATCGTACATAGAATCGATAAAGATACTTCGGGACTTCTTGTGGTGGCGAAAAACGATAAAGCACACGTTTCGCTTTCCGCGCAGATTGCGGAAAAAACCTGCCGCAGAAAGTATTACGCGCTTCTGGAAGGGTGTGTGAAAGCGGAAAAGGGGCGGATTGCCACGGACATAGGCAGAAGCCCTTCCGACCGCCTGAAAATGGCGGTGCTTCCCGCGGGGCGCGGAAAAAACGCGATCACCGATTACGAAGTGGCGGCGCGCTACGGCAGCGATTATACGCTTTGCCGCTTCACTTTGCAAACGGGGCGCACGCATCAGATCCGCGTGCATGCGAAGTATATGGGACATCCCGTGGTGGGCGACCCCGTGTACGGGTATAAAAAGCAGAAATTTGCTTTGAACGGGCAGCTTTTGCATGCGTATTCTTTAAGTTTTAAACACCCGACGACGGGCGAAGAAATGTCGTTCGCCGCACCCATACCCCCGTATTTTGCGGAACTTTTGGAAAAGATTAACAAAATTTACGGCGTAAATCTCGATATTTCCGCGCTGACGAAAATCGCGGCTTGCAAGCAGGCGGCGGGCGAAGAAGCGGCGCGCGAAGATATAAAAACAGACAAAATTTAACTCTCAGGAGGATTTTATTATGGCAACCAAAAAGACAACAACAACCACCCGCAAAAGATCTTCGGGTACAGTAACGGAAACGCAGTTTTTGCGCGGAGTCAGCTATTTCGCGCTTGTGATCGCGGCGTTTATGTTTTTGTTCGGGGGCTTGTTCGGCAAAGCCAGCGCCGTGCTGAATCTGATCGGGCAACTTTGCGTGCTGGTGGGTATCGGAATTCCCGCGTACAATTACAGCCGTTATAAGTCCACGGCATGGCGCGTGATTTTCTGGATCGCGCTTGCGGTGTACGTGTTCGGCTGTGTGTTCGGCGTAATTCACAGCGCGGCATAAAAAATCGCGGCAAATCGGCGGGCTATTCTGCCGAAAAAAACTTAAAATCGGTAAAAAAGGCGGCAATCTTTCGAATGTCCGCCTTTTTTTCTTTACAAAATATGAAAAACAAGGTATAATAAACGGGTACTATATCTATATGCGACGGAGTAAAAAGCAATGGCAAATCCGCTGATCGCCCTTGTGGGGCGCCCTAACGTGGGGAAAAGCACGTTTTTCAATAAAGTGGTGGGCAGAAAAATCGCCATCACCGAAAACCGGCCGGGCGTTACGCGCGATCGGCTGTATGCCGACGCGGAATGGCGCGGCAGAAAATTCACCGTGGTGGACACGGGCGGCATTGAATTGAAGTCGGAAGATACCATGTGGCGCGAAATTTTCAAGCAGGCGGACGTGGCGATCGACACCGCCGACGTGATTTTGTTTTTCACCGACGGCAGAGAGGGTGTTACCGCCTCCGATTACGACGTGGCGGACGTGCTTCGCCGCAGTAAAAAACCCGTGATTTTAGTGGTGAATAAGATCGACGAATATTCGCCCGATAAGGTGTTTGAATTTTACGCGTTGGGCTTGGGCGAGCCATATGCGGTTTCGGCGGAACATTCTTCGGGCATCGGCGACGTTCTCGATAAGGCGATCGAATATTTTCCCGACGGCGAAAAAGAAGAAGAGCCGTCTTTGAAAATCGCTATCGTGGGCAAGCCGAACGCGGGAAAAAGCAGCCTTGTCAACCGGCTTTTGGGGCAGGAAAGAAGCATTGTTACGCCGATGGCAGGCACTACGCGCGACGCGATTGATACGCTTTTCGAGCGGAACGGCAAAAAGTACACGATTATCGATACGGCGGGCATCAGAAAGAAGCGCAGCGTTGACGACGACGTGGAATATTACAGCAATATGCGCGCGTTCGACGCGGTGCGCCGCAGCGACGTGTGCGCTTTGGTGGTGGACGCGAACGAAGGACTCACCGAACAGGACGTGAAGATTATCGGCTACGTGCATGAGCAGGGGAAGCCGTCCGTGATCGTGATGAATAAGTGGGATCTCGTAGAAAAAGATACCCACACGGTGAATAAATTCGAAGAGAAACTGCAAAACGATCTGAAATTTATGTCCTATTATAAATCGCTGTATATTTCGGCGAAAACGGGACAGCGCGCGGAAAAATTGCTTGCGCTTTGCGACGAAGTGTACGCGCACGCCACGTTCC
>CALARO010000288.1 GCA_937888935.1 uncultured Clostridia bacterium | reverse complement strand
GAATGATTTTCGAAAGCCCCGGACCAACGTTATTAAAGCACGTTAAAAACGACGTCACCGAAGTCATAAAATCGCACGCCGGATCAAGCGAAAGCAAAAGGCACGAGATTATCGCCAACGCCACGGCAACGAAAAAGAAATTTTTCACTTCCGAAACCACGTTTTCCGAAAGCGGCTTGCCGTTCATTTTCATCGTATACACCGCGTTCGGGCGCAGAAACTTCGCCGTATCGCGGCGGCAAGATTTCAATAAAATCAGCGCGCGCGAAGCTTTCAATCCGCCCCCCGTCGATCCCGCCATGCCGCCGACGATCGTCACAAGCAGTATCAGGCATTGCGACAAATCCGACCATTGCCCGTAATCGGTTAAAACAAACCCGGTTGTAGAAGAAGTGGAAATCACGGTAAACGAAGAATAATGCAGCGCGGTAAAGAAATTTTTCCCGTATTCGGCAAAGCGGAAAGTATTATCGAGCGTAATCACCAGAATACACGAAAGAATAAATATCGCGTAAAAGCGGAATTCTTCGTCTTTCAGCGCGGTTTTCACGTTGCCGATCAATACAAGATAATACAGCGAAAAATTCACCGAGAAAATAAACATAAACACGGTGATCACAATATCCGCGTAAACGCTGCGATATTCCGCCACGCTCGCCGCCGTCGAAGTAAATCCGCCCGTGCCGGCGGTAGACATCGCCAGAATCATGCTGTCGTACACGGGAATTTTCCCAAACAGCAAAAACGCGAATTCCGCAATCGTCAGCGCAAAATACAGAAGATACAAGATGAGAGCCGTGCGGCGGATTTTACTCACAAGCTTTCCCGCCTGCGGACCGGGCGATTCGAATTTCATCAGCTGAAACCCGTCGCCTCCGCGCGTAGGTAAAACGGCAAGCATAAAAACGAGAATCCCCATACCTCCGAGCCAATGCGTAAACGCGCGCCAGAAATGAATACATTTCGGCAGATTGAAATCGGTTAAAATCGTCGCGCCCGTCGTGGTAAACCCCGAAACGGTTTCAAAAAAACTATCCGCAAACGAAGGAATATACCCGCCGATCACCGCAGGCAGCGCGCCGATCAAAGAAATAAGTATCCAGCAAAGCCCCACAATCACCAGAGCTTCCCTGTGTCGAATCTTCCTTGCCCCGCGCGAAAAGAGCAGCATCACCCCGCCGCTTACGGCAGAAACGCCGCACGCGATCAGAAACCCGGGCAACGCCGCGTATTCTCTATATATCAAAGCCACGATCACGGGAAAGAGATAAAAAGCCGCCGAAAACGCAAGAATTTTTCCCAATCCCCTGAGTACGGAACGATATTTCATAACGCCTCACCAATCAATACGAAACCGCGTAAAATCAAGCCTTATTTCAGCACGTCGTCCAAAGAAGAAACAAGCTCTCTCGTCGTCACAAGAATCACAAGATCGCTTTCTTCCAGCACCGTGCCGCCGTTCGGCACAATCAGATTTTTGCCGCGGATCACCGCCGCAATCAGCACGCCGTCTTTCAAAGAAAGATCTTTCAACGCCTTGCCCGCAAACGCAGGGTTGCCATTAATCGCAAATTCCAGAGCTTCCGCTTCCTCGTTCGCGATTTTATAAAGCGACAAAATCCCGCTGCCTTCCGGCACAACCAACGAACGCACGTATTTCGAAATTTCCTGCGCCACCACGTGATACGGCGAAACAATCCCGTCAAGATCTATACAATCGAAAAGACCTTCGTATCTGTCGTTCGTCGTCACGGTAACCACCTTCGGCACGCCCTTGTTTTTCGCGTACAACGAAGTCATCACGTTGTTTTCGTCGTAATCGGAAACTGCTAAAAACGCGTCCGCGTCGTCGATCCCTTCCGTTTCAAGCACGTCGGGATCGTTGAAATCGGCGCAAACCAACGTTGTGGAATGTAACGTATTTTTCAGCTGCTCGCACTTTTCGCGATTCGGCGAAATAATTTTCACGATAAATCCGTTTTTTTCCAGCTGCTCGGCAAGGTAGTACGTCTTTTTGTTCGCGCCGAGTATCATCACGTACTGCCCTTTTCGCTTCAGCATACCGTAAGAATGTAAAAAGTCGCTGATATCGTAATGCTTCCCGCACACGTTCACCACGTCTTTTTCGCACAGAATCGTATCGCCGCGCGGCACGAATGTGCGCCCGTTTCTCGTCACGGTGGCAATCAGAATACTGTATTTTTTATCGCGCGAAACCACTTCCGAAAGCTTTTTCCCGCATAAGGCGCAGCCCGCGGGCAACGTCATTTCCACGATTTCCGCCTTTCCGTCGCCGAACGAATACACCTGCTCGGCGGAAGGAAACCGCAAAATGCGCCCCACTTCTTCCGCCAACGCCCGCTCGGGGTTCACCAGCCTGTCCACGCCCAATTTTTCGCGCATGAAATCAATCTGCTTGCTGTACGCGGGATCGCGCACGCGCGCCACAGCGTACTTCGCGCCCAGAGATTTCGCTATCATGCAGCATAAAACGTTCTGCTCGTCGGAAGGAGTCACCGCCACGATCATTCCCGCCGTAGCCGCGCCCGCGTCTTTTAAATCGTCCGCGATGCAGCCGTTGCCGCAAATGCCGTTCACGTCATACGTTTCCACGGCAGAGCGCACCTTGTTCTCGTTCGTGTCGAGTACCGTCACGTCGCGTTCCTCGTCCGTAAGACAGCGCAGAATATTCCTTCCCACTTTCCCAAGACCGACAATAATAATCTTCATACTTTATCCTGATTTCCGCCGCGTTTTTGCGCGCGCGTCCGATCAACTCTCAATAAAAATATCAATAAAACGTCGCCAACTGTTCTTCCGGCGGCTCGCATTTCTTAATTTCCGTCGCCATCAGCACAGGGCCTTTTCCCTTATACACCGTATGCTTTTCGTATACGATTTTCGCCGTCACTTCCGCCCAGTCGCGCGTTTTCAAAGGCGCGAACGGCGCATTGATCACGCACGCCAGACCGCTGTACTGAATATCCGCTTCGCAGCACGTCATAATGTGCCGGCCGATCACGATACTGTTCGCGGGCAACCGTTTATCGCTCACCACAAGTCCCTTGAAACGCACGGTTTTGCCGATGTACGCGTCCATATTTTCGGAAAGATCGCGATAGAAAAGCGCGTAATCCCTGTCCGCAATCTCAATCACGGGCGCGTTCATATCGTAAGGCATAGGATCTACGGTATCGTCGTATTCCGCCTTGCCGCTCGCGTGTTCGTACACAATGTCG
>CALARO010000287.1 GCA_937888935.1 uncultured Clostridia bacterium | reverse complement strand
TGGCAATCGCTATCCGCACCAAATAATCGCCGAAATTCCGACAGTAGTACATCATACTCTTCCCGATCGTCTCGCTCGAACGCACCGCAAACCCGTCGCCGCCCACGTCGTTTTCGATCGCGTCGATCACTTCGGCGCGGCTCGTGTGATCCTTTTCAATCTTCTCGGCTTCGCTGTCCGCCGTCACATGCCCCTGCGCGTCCATAAACGTCACGCGCGCTCCTCCGAGCTTTTCCGAAAACGCCTTCGCACCGGCATCGTCCCACGTGTACTCGCTCTTGTCAAACTCGTTCATGTACACGCTTAAATATTTTCTTCCGTCGTCCACCGAAGACTTATAATACACCTGCGTACTCGCAAGACCGAAAATCAACACGCAAAAAAGCGTAATGCCCAACGATAAAAGCCAAACTCTCCACTTCATTTTCTTCACCGCAAATCCTGTTTTTAAAACTCTTTTTAAACCCGATTTTTCAATCGGCAAGCTTATACCCCACGCCGAACACCGTTTCGATTTTCACGCCCAACTTTCTAAGGCGCGCCACGTGATTATCAAGCGTCCGCGTTTCGCCGATATCATACCCCCACACGTCGGTTAAAAGCCGATCGCGCGAAAGCACTTTGCCCTTGTTTTCCATCAGCACGCGAAGTAGCTCGTACTCTTTCCTGTTCAGAGTCGGCAGGCTTCTGCTTATCCCTGAGCCGCGCGTTCACCCGCGCCGTCAGTTCCAGCACCGAAAACGGCTTCGCGATATAATCGTCCGCCCCCATGTTCAACCCGTTCACTTTGTCCTCTTCTTTCGATAGTGCGGAAAGCATAATGCAGCTCACTTCCGGGTACTTCCCCTTCACGAATTTCAGCGCGTCCAGACCGCTGCCGTCGGGGAGCATAATATCGAGCAGCGCCACGTCCGGGCGTTCTTCGCTCACGCCCTCTTCAAAGCTTTTCACCGTGGAAAACGAGCGGAACGAAAGTCCGTTCATTTCGAGAGCCACTTTGATCAATCCGCAAATGCTCGTATCGTCCTCTAAAATATACACCTTGCCTTTCATCGTTTCACCTCTTCCCGATTTTTATCGCAGCCGTCACCTTGCGAAAATCGCCATGCACAGCGTTCCCGCCGTCAGCAGCGCAAGACCGATCAACTGCTTTTTCGAAAACCGCTCGCCCAATGCGAAATACGAAAACGCCGCCGTGACGAGTATACTCAATTTATCGATCGGCGAAACCACGCTCACCTGACCTTTCGCAATCGCGTAGTAGTAGCACAGCCAGCTCGCCGCCGTCGCCACGCCCGAAAGCAATAAAAACAACAGATCTCTCTTCGGCACGCGCCGTACCTTTTGCGCCTTGCCGCGGCAGAAAACGATCAGCCACGCCATCGCAAACACCGCGCACGTGCGGATCGCCGTAGCGAGATTCGAACTCACCCCATCGATCCCGATTTTCGCAAGCGCCGAAGTCGCCGCCGCAAACACCGCCGAAAGCAGCGCGAATATCAGCCACGCCGCGCTTTTCTTTTTTTCGCCCGCGCCGCCCGAGCCGTCACCCGTACCGCTTGTGCCGCCGCCCGCGCCGACCGAACCGCCGCCCGCGCCTTGCGTTTCCGTTTTTCTTTCCGCCGAAACGACCGCATGTTTTTCTCGTTTTATGCCCGTCATCAGATACGTACCGACGGCAATCGCGGCAAGGCAGGCAATTTTCACGCCCCATTTCGCTCGTTCCGCGGGGAACAACGCCAACGCGAACAGCACCGAAAGCACCACGCTCGATTTATCCACCGCCGCCACGCGCGAAACTTCGCCGATCGACAACGCCTTGAAATAGCAAATCCAGCTCGCGCCCGTGGCTATGCCGGAAATCATCAGAAACGCGAACGATTTCGCCGAAATGTTCTTAATCTCCGCGATTTCGCCCGTCACGCACGCCACAGGCCACGCAAGCGCAAGCACCACGGAAGTGCGGATCGCCGTCGCCGCGTCCGAATCGGTATTTTTCACGCCGCATTTGCCGAGTATCGCCGTCACGCCCGCAAATACCGCGGAAAGTATCGCAAATAACACCCACATATTTTCGTCTCGCAAAGCAATTATATCACAATTTGAAAAATTAGTACAGCGTTCGGCGCAACTTTTCCGCAAATCTCAAAAAATATCGCAAAAATTAACCGAATCGGTCGGCGAATTTTTCGACACAAGCTCAAAAATCGCCGAAACCGAATCGGTCGGCGATTTTTTCGATGCAAGTTCAAAAATCAACCGAATCGACCGTTAATATAATCGTCCGTGCGCTTATCCGAAGGGTGCGCGAAAAGCTTTTTCGTTTCGTTCGCTTCGATCATTTCGCCCAGCAAAAAGTACGCCGTTTTATCCGCGATACGAAATGCCTGCTGCATGTTGTGCGTCACCATGATGATGGTAATGCGGTTTTTCAGCTCGGCGCATAACTCTTCGATTTTGCCCGTTGAAATCGGGTCGAGCGCACTCGTCGGCTCGTCCATTAAAAGAATCTGCGGCTCAACGGCAAGCGAACGCGCAATACAAAGCCGCTGCTGCTGCCCGCCGGAAAGTCCGAGCGCGGATTTGTTCAGCCGATCCTTCATTTCGTCCCACATCGCCGCGCCCTTCAGAGATTCTTCCACAATGCCGTCCAGCACCGAACGCGCCTTAATGCCGAATGTCCGCGGTCCGTAAGCGATATTGTCGTACACGCTCATCGCCAAAGGATTAGGGCGTTGAAACACCATGCCCACGTTTTTGCGAAGCCGCGCAAGATCGGTGTTTTTCGCGTAAATGTCGGTGCTGCCCACCTTCACTTCGCCCGTAATTTTACAGCCTTCCACAAGATCGTTCATGCGATTCAGCGATTTTAAAAGCGTAGACTTCCCGCACCCCGAAGGGCCGATCAGCGCCGTCAGCTTGTTTTTCGGGAAATCGAGATAAATGCTTTTCAGCGCATGGAAATTGCCGTAATACAAATTCAGCTCTTTCACCGATACGGCGGTATCACCGCTCAGATCGAATTTTTCAATCACGTGATTTTTCATAGTTTTCAGATTTTTTCCTTTTTGTTATAGAGATATTGTACCAAAGATACCAGCAGATTCAATACGATCACGAATACAAGCAGCACGCTCGCCGTGGCGTAAGCTTCGTTCACCTGCAAGCCGTTGCTCATGAATTTCCACACGAGTACCGCAAAGCTCGCCGCGCCGTCCGAATAGCTTTCCGGCACGAAC
>CALARO010000286.1 GCA_937888935.1 uncultured Clostridia bacterium | reverse complement strand
CCCGTCCCGCCGTCAGCGCCCCGACCCGAAGCGATTTAATTTTTCCCCCGCCCCCCGCAATATCCGCGTCCATATTGTTCCCGCCGATATTCATCGAAAGCCCCGCGATAATCCCTTCCGCCGAAAGCACCGCGATATTCGTGTTCCCGCCGCCGATATCCATCACAAACACCGGCTCAGAATCGGATAACACCGCTTCGCCGCCCAGCGCGGCAAGATACGGCGCTTCCGCAAAATATACGTTCTTCAAACGGCACTCTTCCGCAAGCAGCGCGTAGGCGGATTTCACTTCTTCGTCCGCGCCGCAGGGCAGAGCGAACAAAACTTCCGTCTTTTTAAACGCCGCCCCGCCGTCGGGATTCACGCGCCGCAGAAACTCTTTCAGCATTTCGGCGGCAAGTCTGCCGTTTTTTATTTCGCCTTCGTACACGGGAAAAACGATTTCGGTAAATTCCGTGGTCTTTCCCACAAGCTTTTTCGCCTCTTTCCCGATCGCCTTCACTTCGCCCGTTACGCCGTCCACCGCCACCGCCGAAGGCTCGGCAAGCACAATGCCGCTGCCGCCGTCCGCGCGGAAAATCTTCGTCACCGACGATCCTAAATCTATCGCAAGCTTAATCATTTTTTATCACTTCCTTTTCCCGTAAAATCCGCGTTAAAAGTTCCGTGGGAAGCCCCACCACGTTGTCTATGCTTCCGCGCACGTATTCCGTCGGCACACCGTCCTGAATCCCGTACGCGCCCGCCTTGTCCATCGGCGAGCCGCCCGCCACATACGCGCTTATAAATTCTTCCGTAAACGGCTTGAATTTCACTTTCGTTTCGTCGCAGGCAATCGTCTCTTCGCCGCCCGGAAAAATCACGCACACGCCCGTAAACACGCTGTGTTCTCTGCCCGAAAGCCGCCGCAGCATGTCTTTCGCGTTCTCTTCGTCTTTGGGTTTGCCCAGAATGCCGACGTCTGTCGCCACCACCGTGTCCGCGCCTACGATGATTTTTCCGAAATGTTCTTTTTTCGCCGCAATCTCGCGCGCCTTGTGCGCCGCAAGCGTTTCGCAAAACTTTGCGGGCGGCAAAGATTTTTCGGCTCGTTCTTCGCCTTTCGCCGCGTCGATTTCGAAATCTTCCGCGATTTTTTTAAACAACTCTTTGCGCCTCGGCGAAGCGCTCGCAAGTACAAATTTCATACCAATCCTTTCAACCAACCGCCCGTAAACGATACGGAAACTACGAGCAATCAACCTGTCTGTAAACAAAATGCCGCCGGCACTCCCGCGCGCCCAAGCGGCTTTTCGTTAAAATGCGATTTTACAAAATTTCGAGATTTTTGCGGTAAGTTTTCTTGAATTCCGCCGCAGCCGTCATCGCCGTGCGGATTTCCAGCATCGCGTCGCCCGCAAGTTCCGTCTTCATAATCACGGAATCGCCCAGCACGTCGCACGTAATGCCCGTCACAAGCCCCGCGTGCGAGCGATCGAAGCTTTCCGCAATGCGAAGCAGCACGCCGAGCTTCTTCACCGCGTCGAGATCTTCTTCCGTCACAAGATCTTTGTATCTGAGCCATTCGGCGGCGTTGATATCTTCTTTTTCATGACACCCCGCCACAAACGCGGCAAGCACGATTTCCCGGTGCGTCGCGCCGCAGATCATCGAATTTAAAATCATATACATGCTGTGCTTCTGATGGTTGTAGTACTTCACCCGCAAGCCTACGTCGTGCATAAACGCCGCGATTTTCAGAATTTTCAGATACTGCCGCGAGAACTTGTGCAAAACCCGCAGCTGCTTGAAAAGCTGTATCGAAAGATGCACCACGTGTTCCACGTGCGCGGGATCGCAGCCGTAATAAAGTACAAGCGTTTCCAGCGAGTAATTCAGAACGTCCGAAATCGGCTTTTCCACCGTCATCGGCACGGACTGATTAAACATAATGCCTTCGCGCAAGCCGTTGCCGCCGATCGCAAACTCTTTCACGCCCATGTAATCCACAAACGATTTGATAATCGCCATCGCGGCGGGCATAATGTCCGCGCGGGAAGGCGAAAGACCGCGGATTTTCTTGCGCTTATCAATGTCGAGCGCCTTGATTTTATCGTAAATAATATTGAAATCTTCCGAAGACAGGCGGTAGTTATGTACCGTGTCGAGCGGGTATTTCTTCACAAGCTTGCTGATCTTGAAAAGGTTGCGAAAAGATCCGCCCACGCCGATCATCTGCACTTCTTCGGTGTCCACGTCCGAAAGCCATTCGATTTTTTTCAGCTGTTCGGTGAAAAATTCCACGGTGTGCGCCGCCGCTTCTTCGGGCGTGCAGTCGTTCGCGAAAAGATCGGTAAGCGTCACCGCGCCGAACGGCAAAGAAGCCGAACCGATCACGTTTCTTCTGTTATAATAAATCACTTTCGTGCTGCCGCCGCCGATTTCAAGGATTAAGCCTTTGGGAATATCCATCGTGTTGATCACGCCGCGATACACCAAAATCGCCTCTTCTTCTTCGGAAAGCACGCGGATTTTAATGCCGCACGTCGCCTGAATTTCGTCGAGAAACGAACGCTGATTTTTCGCCCTGCGCACCGCCGCCGTAGCCACCGCGATAATGCGGCAAACGCCCGAAGCGTCGCAAAGCCGCTTAAACATTTTCAGCGTGCGGATGGTTTCCGCCACGCGCTGCGGCTTCAGAAAGCCGTCCCTGTCCATGTCCTGACCGAGCCGAACGCTTTCTTTCAGCTGATCCGTCACCATGAAATGCCCTTCCGTGAATAAATCCACGATCACAAGTCTTGCCGTATTCGATCCAAGATCAATAATGCCGATTTTTTCCACTTTTTTCGAACCTTCCTTTTTTATCCGCCGTTTTTAATACTCTTTCGCCGTAAAATTTCCGTACAAATTTTTCTAAAAACCGCCATGATGAATTTTTGAGTATATTTTACCACATAAAAAAGAATTTGTCCATACCCTTTGGAAAAATTTTGCGTTTTTTGCGATTTTTTCTTTTATTTTTGATACTTTTTCAAGCGTTTTCTTGTGCAATTTCGTCACAACGTTCCGCGCCTTGTTTCACGCCTTGTTTTTCGCGAGCGTAAAAAGCGCGAGCAGCACGAGAAACAAGCCGAACGTTTTTCTTAAAAACGCGGCGGGCAGAGCGAGCGCGAAAAACGAACCCGCGGCGGCGGCGATCAGCGCGGGAATCGCGTTTTTCACCGCGTTGTTTTTCTGCAAAAGATTGTTTTTCACATGCACGCTCAAAGCGCACGCGCCGGTGGGCAGAAACGCGAAAAGATTGGCGGACTGCGCGATTTTCTGCGGCACGCCGCCGAAGAGCAGCAATAAAGGGATCGTCACCGTGCCGCCGCCCATTCCCATTCCGGCGGGAATCCCGCCCAGAAACCCGAGCAATAAATATAAATAAAATCGCATAATTTTCTTCCTTATTTCAAGCCTTCCCCTTGGGGCGGGCGCAGCCCGTTTCGTAACGGACTGCAACATTATCGTCAAAAAGTTAGTTTCTGCCTTTGATATAGGCTTCCCCCCGGGGGGAAGCTGTCCGTGGAACGGACAGATGAGGGGCGTAGCACATTTTTGATTGAAATTTTTTTGTCGAAAATTTTCGATCAAGGGGCGTAGCCCATTTTTGATTTTCTGAATATTTTTAATAAAAAATTTCTGAAGATCAAGGGGCGCAACTTCTTTTCTATACAAACGCGCTATACAAACGCGGCTAAGAAAAAATCAGCCACGCCCCCGCCACCACCTGCAACGCGCCGAACGCATAAAACACCGCCTTTTCGGGCAGAAAAGATAAAAGTTTCGCCCCCGCAAACCCGCCGGCAAACCCGCCGAGAGCTACGGGCAACGCCACAGAAAAATCGAAAAAACCTTTCAGCGCGTACAGAATAAAAGATAAAAGCGAAACGGGCAGAATCACCGCAATCGCCGTGGCGTGCGCCTTTTTTTCGTTCAGTCCCTGCGCGCGCAGAAGCGGAACGGCAATCATTCCCCCGCCGCCCCCGAATAACCCGTTCGCCGCGCCCGTCGCCGCCCCGCACAAAATACTTTTAAAACCCGCCGATTTCTGCTCGTCCATAGAATAATTCCCCTTCGCCTTTCCGCCGTTCACGGCTATTTTGCGTAAATTGCCGAAAATTATCACGATTTTTATATGCAGACGGGGCAAAACGCTTGCTCAAAACCCGCTTTTGTGGTACAATAATACTGCATATTTCTAACGATATGCTGTTTTCTCGTCGCTTCTTTGCGCGTTTTTCGCCCGTTTACGGCAAAAAATACGGCAAAAATCAGGCAATTTTACGGCGAAAGAGAAAATAAGAAATCTATTTGTGCAAGGGTGCTATGGATATGAGGAAAACGAAAAGCAAAAACAAATTAGTCGCTCTGCTGCTCACGGCGTTTGTCGCGTCCGCGTCGGCGGGCGTACTTACCGCATGCTCGAAAAATTCGGAAAAACCCGAAGTCGATCAGTCGGAAATTTCCACCGATCAGACTACGGACGTTTCCCGCATCAAAAACGGCTCGTTCGAATTCGACGCGGCAAAGGAAACAAACCCCATCGTCACTTCGCCGAAGAGCTGGTCGCGCTCGTCCGTATTAACGAGCAAAGCGGCAAGCGGCGTAATCGACACCGAAAAGACGGCATGGGACAAGCTGACGAAAACGGGCGATATAACCCCCGCCAACGAAACGGAAGCCGAAGCAAAGTGGGCGGACATGAACACCTACGATCGCCTGCAATATATCAAGAGCTGGAAAGAAGCCAATAAAAACAAGAGCGTCGACGAGCTGAAATTCTACGAAGATCACTACAACATTTCCGCCGACGACATCCCCGATAACGACGTAAATCCCGGCACGCACTATAAAGACGGCGACGAAGCGGCAGGCAAAAACACGAAGGTATTGATGATTCACAATAAATACACTTCGTCTTCGGGTACGGCGCAGAATTTCACTTCTTCGTCGTCGCTCACGCTGCCCGCAGGCACAAGCGCGAAAGTCTCGGTCTGGGTGAAGACTTCTAAGCTCACCTACTATTATCATAACGGCGAAAAGCAGGACGAAAACAAAGATCTTTCCGTCATCAAAAACCGCGGCGCGTATATCGGCATTTCCCGCACGGTGGCGGGCAAGAGCAAAGATCAGGTGCTTGTGCAGAACATCAACACCGAAAAAATTCTCGAAGATTCGTCGATCCCCGAAGACAATAAGTCCAACGGCTGGGTGAAATACGAATTTTATCTGCAAGGCAGCGAATACGCAAGCAGCACGTTCACCATGGTACTCGGTCTCGGGCAAGGCACTTCTTCCGCCACGATGGGATTCGTAAACGGCTACGCGTTCTTCGACGACGTCGAATGTTCGATTATCGAAAATGCGGCGTACAAAACGCTTGTAGACGGAAAACAAGACGTTGTCAAAGTAGAAGACAATCAGACGGAATTCCGCGCGGATAAAGAGAATATCAAAGATCTGAAATATGCCGTTTCTTCGGGCGTTGCGCTCAATTCCGTTACGCGCGACGAACTTTTTGACAACAACTACAAAATCGCCCCTATCGAAGCGGACAACAACAAAGATTTCGATAGAACAAACGATAAAACGGAAATTTTTGCGAAAAATTCGGTAAACGCCGAAACGGAAAGCAACGCATATTTTAAATCGGTTTGGGAAAGCGACTTCGCTTCTTCTTACCCCTTTGCCGAAACAAACGAGATCTTAATGCTTTTCTCGGCGGGCAAAACGGCTTACGAAGTTTCCACCAAACCCATCACCTTAGCGGCGAATTCTTCCGCCCTTTTCTCGGTGTGGGTGAAAACTTCGAAGATCCCGAGCAACGCAACGGGCGCGGGCATTTCCTACACGGAAACGCTGGACGACGGCACGCCGGTATCTTCCAAAGACGAAGATAAAAAGAAATCGCTTCTCTCTTCGCTCAATTCCACCACCGGCTCGAAAACGGAAGTCGATGATAAAGATAGCGAAAACGGCAAGAAAGAAGATATTTTCGGCGGCTGGCAGCAATGCACGCTTCTCATCGAGAACGAAACCGACGATACGAAATATTTCACTTTAACGTTCACCTACGGCTCAAAAGAAAAGAGCGCGGAAAAATCGGCTTACGGCGCGGGTTACGCGGCGTTCACGAACTTTCAGGCGATCGGCTCGAACATCGGCGGCAGCGAAACCAATTTCACGCAGAGCGAGTATTTTTCGAGCGGCACATACGCGGCAACGGCTTCGTTTGCCAAAGACGAAACCGACGCCGGTTTCGCGGCGTTCGATACGCGCAAGTACGACGCTTCGAATAAGCTGAAAGGCATTGAAAACGGCTTCGCCGCGCTTGCGAACTACAAGGGCGTATGGGGCGGCAGCAGCCTTGTGTCTTCGAAGCCCGATTCAAGCGTATCGAACAATATCGACGATAACGATTACGCCGGACTTGTCAATAAAGACTACGCCACAAGCGCAAACGTTCCCGCCGCTTCCAAATACGCGGAACTCTCTACGATTTTCGCCAATCCCGATACGTTCGCCCGTTCGGCAGAGCCTTTGATGATCTACAATAAAGAAGCGAATAAATCATACGGCTTTATCGCGAAATCGAACACAACGATCTCGGCGGATTCCTACAAAACGATTTCGGTGCGCGTGCGCACGGTGGGCAACGCCACGGCGAGCCTTTATCTGATCGACGCCGATAAGAGCGGCTCATCGCTCGCGCTTTCCACGCCGCAGATTTCCTACTGGTACGATAAAACGGGCAACGTGTGCGCGAAAGATCCGAGCGGCGACAACTTCAAGTCCTCTACCGACACCGCGCTTTATCTCAACAGCCGCGGCTTGTACGAAATCAACCCGAAGTGGCTGAGCGAAAGCGATTTGCAGGGCAGATACTACGCCAACCTTTCCGCCTACACCGATAAGGTAGAAAGCGGCGAATGGGCAGGCAGCTTAAAGGTTGCGGACGGCGGCGTGCAGTACAATTACGACTCCGCCAAGTGGGACGTTGAAGGCAAAGACGGCATCGCGTTCTATCATAAGCAGGGCGAAGAAGAAGGCGTTTACTATGCCGACCGAGCTTGCACGGTGCGCGTGTACGATCTGAAAGAGCTGTTGCCGAAAGGACTTGCGGCAAGAACGCAGGCCACCGATCAGCAAGGCGAAGTCGCGCTCGAATACAAGGGCATTGATACGCAGGGCGAATGGGAAACGTACACGTTCTACATTCACACGGGCAGCGAAGCGAAGAACTATCGCCTGGAAGTGTGGAGCGGCACGCGCGACAATAAAAACGTTATTCTCGAAGAAGGCAGCTACGTGATGTTTGCCGCGGACAACCGCACGGAACTCACGTCCGATACGTGGGGATCGATGCTGAAAGAAACGCTGAAAAAGGCGCAGAACGGCAACGCGGACTTCTACAAGAGCGAAAACGTAAGATACTATGCGTTCTCGTTCCTTGATTCGGGCAAATTCCTGCGTTACGATTCCGCAATTGATACCGACGGCGTGGGCAACGCGTACACTTCCTACGATTCCACCACGTATGCGTACAAAGCGAATTTCGAGAACATGGAAAAGATGTCCGATTACGTAACGTACCTTGCGTATACCGACGTAACGCCCGGCGAGAAAGAGAATATCCGTTTTGCGGACTACTCGAAAACGGACGTATCGGTGACGGCGGACGAAAGCGACGATAACGATTCGGACAGCGACACCACCGACGATAATAATTCTTCGGGTATGAACGGCTGGCTGCTGGCAAGTTCGATTGTCCTTGCGGCGGTGCTGCTGCTTGCGATCGTGAGCCTTGCGGTGCAGCGTATCGTGAGAAAGAAGAACAGAGCGAAATCGCCGAAATCCGCGAAACCGTCCAAGAAATAACGCGGATAACGCAACTATAACGTAACTTTTGAAACAGCTCTCGGATCAACAATCCGAGAGCTGTTTCAATTTCATACTCATATATCAAGGCTTTCCTTTATCCCCCGAATAATCTCAATCCGCGCGGCAAATGATTTTTCACAACGCCGTTCGAAGCCTTCCCCCACCCGAGCGGAAATCCGTCTGCGCACACAACGCACCACCCGTTCACGCCCGCAAAATCGTCCGCCGCAATCTCTTCGCCGCGCAAATATTTCCGCACGCGCTCATCGCCGTAATCCAGCGAAATCGCGTTCTTCGTTTCGCCCCGTTTCAAAGAAAGGGCATAGGCATGGGCGGGTTCAAAGCGGTTTTTCATCACTTCGCCGAGCTTCACGCCGCACCGTAAAATTTTCAATCCCTGCCACGCAAAGCACCCCGCGGGCAGCGCGTACACCGCCCCGCCGTTCTCGTACAAAAGATACTTTTTCTTCTCGCCGAACGCTTTCAGGCAAAAATCGTCAGATAAATTTTGCGTTTGCCGCGAAATATTGCTTTTCTGCACGGGCAGATCCCGCCGCCCGCCGCAAGTCTTTTCGAAAACCGCGCAATAATGCCCTTCGCCGCGCGCCTTGTGCGGCAATATTTTTTGCTCGGAAACCATTTTAAATTCCGCGTGCCGCGCCAGAAACGCCCGCGCCTGTTCTTCGTCTTCTTCGCGCGAAAACGTACACGTGGAATACACCAGCCTGCCGCCGCCCGCAAGCATTTTCGCCGCGCAGTCTAAAATTTTCTCTTGCCGCGCCGCGCACAGTTTCACGTTTTCTTCGTTCCATTCCCGCCGCGCTTCTTCGGCATTCTTCCGAAACATTCCTTCCCCCGAACACGGCGCGTCCGCCACGATTTTATCGAAGTATTCCGCGAAAAAGTCGCAGATTTCTTCGGGATACTCGTTCAGCACCACCGCGTTTTTCACCCCGAGCCGCTCGATATTCGATAATAAAATCTGCGCGCGCGATTTCACAGGCTCGTTGCACACAAGCAGTCCCCCGCCCTGCATGGCTGCGGCAAGCGAAGCGGTTTTTCCGCCCGGCGCGGCGCACAAATCCAGCACCCGTTCGCCGCTTTTCGCTTCCGCTTTCGGCGCAACGCTCGCCGCCGACGGCTCTTGCATATAGTAAAGTCCCGCCGCGTGATGCGGATCGCCGCCCACCTTTTCGTCCTTCACGTACCGCGCGTTTTCGTTCCACGGCACAACGCCGTCCAACGTTAAAGCGGTGATTTTTTCAAATTCCCCCGCGCCGATTTTCAGCGCGTTGATCAGAAGTCCTTTCTCATACCCCGTGCGTTCGTACACGGCGAAAAAAGCCTCCCGCTCGTCTTCGGGAAGCTCGCCGCTCATTCTTTCGATAAATTTTTCGGGCAGACCGATCTTTTCCATTCGCCTTCACCCCTTGTCCGCAGAGCAGCTATCCGCGCCGCCCGCCATACCGCAAGCTGCACTTTCCGAAACGCCGCCCGCACCGCCGTCCGCCGCCGAGCGCGCCGCCGCGTTTTTCAAAGCCGCAAAGCACTCTTCCGCCGTAGCGATTTTCGCGCCCTTGTCTTCCGCGGCTTTCCGCCTTAAACCGTTCTCATCCGCCGGACACACATACAAATCGCATTCCGCGCTTTTGTAGGCGTAAATCGCGCCCGCCGCCAACAACTCGCGAAGCAGCGGAAACGCAACTTCGGCGTCTTCTTCGATTCGGTGCGAAAAGCACACCCGCACGCCTGCCCACACGCCCGATTTATTGCGTTTTCGCGCGGAAACGTCGGCAAAGCGGTGAAATTCCGCCATGGCTTTTTCGCGGCGTTCGCGTTTTTGCCGCGCTTCGGCTTTCGCGCGCCGCCCCGCCCGCGAAGATACCGAAGTAATCTCGTAATTTTCAATCCGCCCGAGCGTAATATCGCATTTTTTAATCAGCTCGCGGAAAGAAATCCCCGCCGCGCGGCTCATCGCCTCGGCGGTTTTCATGGTGGCGTAGGAGTCGTCCGCCGCCCGATGCGGCGTAAATTCCACGCCCAGCTCTTCGGCAATCGCCCCCAGAGAATACTGCCGCTTCATATCGCCTTTCAGGCACATGTATACGTACTGCGTATCGGCGAAATCAAACGCGAACGAGCGCAGCGAAAACCGCTTGCTTTCAAGGTTTAAATACTTCACGTCGTTGCCCGTGGCATGCCCGCACACAAGCGTGTTTTTGTCTTCGAGCAGCGCGTAAATTTTTTCCGACACCGCGGGAAAGTCGGGGCAGTCCTTGAATTCTTCGTAATCGTAGGGCAAAACCAGCCCCTTTTCGCCCTTTCTGTCCGTCAGATGAAAGCCGCCGTGCGGATTGATCAAAATATCTTCTTTCTTAATCACGTTGAAATCTTCGTCCGTCAGGCAATAGCCGAACGCGCAGATCTTCGCCGTGTACTTATTCACGCTCGCACATTCGATGTCAAAAAATAAATACATTTCTCAAAAACTCTCGTCCTATCCCGCGCCGCACGCAACGCGCCCGCAAAAATAGCGCAAACTTCAAAGAAAACGCCGCGCAAAAGCCTGTTTTCGCCTGCGCGGACGTCAATTTTCTATCGGTTATTTCGTGGGCAAAATCACTTTTTTGCCGCCCATATACGGCTGCAACACTTCGGGGATCGTCACGCTGCCGTCCGCCTGCAAATGGTTTTCCACAAACGCGATCAACATTCTCGGGGGCGCAACCACCGTGTTATTCAGCGTGTGCGCCAGCTTCACCTTGCCGTCCGTATCCTTGTAGCGGATCGAAAGTCTGCGCGCCTGCGCGTCGGTTAAATTCGAGCAAGACCCCACTTCGAAATACTTCTTCTGCCGGGGCGACCACGCCTCTACGTCGCAGCTCTTGTATTTCAGATCGGCAAGATCGCCCGAGCAGCACCCCAGCTGCCTTACGGGAATATCCATCGAGCGGAACAATTCCACCGTGTACTGCCAGAGTTTTTCGTACCAGCTATCGCTCTCTTCGGGGCGGCACACCACAATCATTTCCTGCTTTTCGAATTGGTGAATACGGTAAATGCCGCGCTCTTCAATGCCGTGCGCGCCCTTTTCCTTGCGGAAGCAGGGCGAATAGCTCGTAAGAGTCAAAGGCAGCTTCGCGCCGTCGATAATCTGCCCCATAAATCTGCCGATCATCGAGTGTTCCGAAGTGCCGATCAGATACAGATCTTCGCCTTCGATCTTGTACATCATGTTATCCATTTCGTCGAAGCTCATCACGCCCGAAACCACGTCGCCGTGAATCATATACGGCGGAATCACGTAGGTGAACCCCTTGTCGATCATGAAATCGCGGGCATAAGTCAGCACGGCGGAATGAAGCCGCGCAATATCGCCCGTAAGATAATAGAAGCCCTGCCCGGAAGTGCGGCGCGCGGAATCCACGTCGATCCCGTCGAGCTTTTCTAAAATATCAAGGTGATACGGCACTTCGAAAGGCGGCACTATCGGCTCGCCGAACCGCTTCAATTCCACGTTTTCGGAATCGTCCTTGCCGATCGGCACGTCGTCCGCAATGATATTGGGAATAGACATCATCGCCTTTTTCAGCGCGGCGTCCGTCTCTTCGTTTTCCTTTTCTATTTCGGCAAGGCGCGCGGCGTCGGCAGTCACCTGCGCCTTCACCTTTTCCGCCTCGTCCTTTTTGCCTTCTTTCATCAGCATGCCCACCTGCTTGGAAAGGGAATTTCTGGCGGCGCGCAGGGAATCCCCCTCGGCGATCAGCGCGCGGCGTTTCGTATCGAGCGCAAGCACCTCGTCCACAAGCGGCAATTTCTGATCCTGAAATTTTTTGCGGATATTTTCCCGCACCTTATCGGGGTTTGTCCTGATGAGATTGATATCTATCATAATCCGGTTCTCTCCTTCGGCTTTGCGATTTTTCGCAGAGCCTGTACGGCATTTTCTTCATTATACAACTTTCCGCCGAAAAATGCAATTAAAAAGCCCTTAAAACGGCGAATAAATCTTCGAAAACCGCCCGAATTTTCGTTTTTCCGGCTTCTTTTTTCACAAATTTTCTCTGCGCCGCGAAACTTGCCCCGAAAACCTTGTATTTTTTTTGCAAATATGCTATAATTGGTACGTATACTAAAATCGTATACCCAAAATCCCGAATTACGGAGAAGTTTTATGCCGGATATTCAAAACGAAAAAGAGAACAACGCCGCCCCCCTGCCCCCCGCAGAGCCGGGCGCGTCCGCGGAAAATCAACCCGCGGAAAATCAACCCGCAAAAGCCGAAAAAGCAAACAAATCAAATAAATCGAATAAAAAGCAGAAAGAAGAAGCCGAAATCGTGCGCTTTTTCCCCGATAAAAACACGGGTTTAACCGAAGCGCAGGTAGTTTCGCGCAACGAACAAGGACTGAAAAACAGCGCGCCGAAGAAATTTTCCAAAACCTACGGCAGCATTTTCTTCGGCAACATTTTCACGTTTTTCAACTTTCTCTGCGTTCTCGCGGCGGTCGCGCTCGTTCTCGCGCACGCGCCCATCTCGCAGTTTACGTTCGTTCTCATTTTCTCCTGCAACATCGTGGTGGCGATCGTGCAGGAAATCCGCGCGAAAGTAAAAATCGACAAACTTTCCATTCTTTCCGCCCCCACAGCCAAAGTCCTGCGCGACGGCAAGAAAAAAGAAATCCCCGTCGACGAAATCGTTCTCGACGACGTGATTTTTCTCTCTTCCGGTCAGCAAATCCCCGCCGACTGCGTCATGCTGGACGGCGCGGGCGACGTAAACGAAGCACTTTTAACGGGCGAATCCGTTCCCATCAAAAAAGCGGAAGGCGATCCGCTGCTTGCCGGCTCGTTCGTCACGGGCGGGCATCTCACGGCGCGCGTGGATAAAATCGGCGCGGACACGTATATCAACCGGCTCACGGCCCGCGCAAAGAAATACAAACGCCCCAATTCCGAAATCATCAACTCGATCTACCTTTTCATCAAGCTGATCGGCCTTATGATCGTCCCCGTGGCGGTCTGCATGTTCTTCACCAATTTAAAAGCGGAAGGCGTCGAGTGGGCGGACATCGAAGCGCGCGGCGGCTTTATGCAGATTCTGCTTTCCACCAACACGTTCGATTCCGTCATTCAGAAAACGTTCTCGGTCGTCATCGGCATGATCCCTTCGGGTCTGCTGCTTCTCACCACCGTCGCGCTTTCCGTCGGCATGATCCGCCTTGCCAAATACAATACGCTCGTGCAGGACATGTACTCGCTCGAAATGCTCGCGCGCGTCAACGTTCTCTGCCTTGATAAAACCGGCACGATCACCGACGGCAGAATGAGAGTCAGCGACTGCGTTCTTTTAAACAACCCCACCGAATACACCGTCGACGACATTTTAGGCTCTATGCTCGCCTCTCTCGACGACAATAACCAGACGTCCATCGCGCTCTACGAAAGATTCGGCCATTCTTCCGCCCTGCAAGCCACGGCGCAGATCCCCTTCTCGTCGGTGCGCAAGCTTTCGGCGGTATCGTTCGGCGACGTCGGCACGTTCGCCATGGGCGCGCCCGAATTCGTTTTAAAACCCATGCCCGCGCGCGTGGAAAAACTCGTGAAGCAGTACGCGCAAATGGGTCTTCGCGTTCTCGTACTCGCGCACACGCCCGGTCAGATCGTCGGCGACAAACTCCCCGTTCTCTTCCGCCCCGTGGCAATCATCACCCTTTCCGATAATATCCGCCCGGATGCGATCGACACCATCCGTTGGTTCAAGAAAAACGACGTAGCGGTAAAAGTGATTTCGGGCGACAACCCCGTCACGGTATCCGAAGTGGCGCGCCGCGCCGGCATCGTCAACGCCTCGCAGTTTATCTCGCTCGAAGGCTTATCGCCGCTCGAAGTGGAAACGGCGGCAAACGAATACACGGTATTCGGCAGGGTTACGCCCGAGCAGAAAGCCATTTTAATCCGCTCGATCAAAAAGGCGGGCAACACCGTGGCAATGACGGGCGACGGCGTAAACGATATTCTCGCCATGAAAGAAGCGGACTGCGCGGTATCGGTGGCTTCGGGCAGCGAAGCGGCGCGCAACGTATCCAATCTCGTCTTGCAGGATAATAATTTCGCCTCGATGCCGAAAATTGTAAACGAAGGCAGGCGCGTGATCAACAACATTAAAAATTCGGCGTCGCTCTATATCATGAAAACGCTATTAACGCTCATTCTCGCGGTTGTATGCATATCCACGGGCAGCAAGTACTTCTTCACTACAAACAACATGATTTTGTACGAAGTATTAATCAGCGCCGTGCCGTCGTTCGTATTGTCGTTGCAGCCGAATAACAGCCGTGTGAAAGGCAAATTCATACCGTTCGTCATCTCGCGCGCCCTGCCCGGCGCAATCACCATGGCGCTCGGCATCGTCACGCTCGATATCATCAATCACGGCTCGCTCGCCTATATCTTCGATTATACCCAAGCAAGCGGCGAAACCATAAGCCTGTACGAGCCGATGCTCATTCTCTCGCTCACCTTCACAGGACTTGTCATGCTGCTTCGTATCTGCCAGCCGTTAAACTTAATCCGCGCGGTGCTGTACGCGTTCTGCGCGGCGGCGTGCGTGGCGGTGCTTGCCATACCCATGCTCGGCGAGCTGATCTACGAAGGTTGGTCGGAAATAGACTTCAACGTAACGCAGATTCTGCTCATCGTGGTGCTTGTGCAGGCGGCAATGCCCGTATCCGCAGGACTGATCAAATTTTTCGATATGTTCAACCCCGCGGACGACGAACCGGTATCTTCCATGCGGTACTCGTCCACCGCCGTATCGGGCAGCGCGGCGAAGTACGCGGACGACGACGAAATTGCGGCAAACGGCACGGGTATAGGCGGCGCGAACGCGCAAAACGCGCAAAGCGGATTAAAAACCGGCTGGAAAAACTTCAAGCGCAAATTCGGCAAAAAACAGTAAATCATTTGCAGATAAAACAGGCGGGGAAAACGGTGAAATTTTCGAAAGAAGGCAATCGTTATGAAAATTGTACAATACCAACCCGAATCAGCCACGGCGAAGCGCGATAGAGCGGCGTTCGAAAGATTAAACCGCGCGTGGATCGAAGAATATTTCTGCATCGAAAAAGAAGACGTCGAAGTTTTCGAAAACCTTGATACCTACGTAAAAAACGGCGCGGGCGTATTTTTCGCCAAAGACGGCGAAACGTATCTCGCCACGTGTATGGTTCTGCCCGTATCGCTCGGCTCGAACGGCGCGGCGGAAAGCGAAAACGAGTGGGAAATCTGCAAGCTTGCCGCCGACGCGAAGAATCAGCGGCACGGCGCGGGCAGCGCGGTGTTTGCGGCGTGCAAAGAGTACGCATTATCGAAAGGCGCAACGCGGATTATTTTGCTTACGAACACGAAATTGAAACCCGCATTGCATATCTACGAAAAGCACGGATTTAAAGTTGCGCCGCTGGAAACGTGGAACAATTTTTCCCGCGCCGATATCGAATACGAATTTAAGCCGTAATCGGGCGTCGCCCGTTCCATAACGCACCCGCAGGGTGTTTCGTAACGCACCCACAGGGTGTTTCGTTACGGACTGTTGCAAATCGCATAAATTTAAAATTTCTGCCTATTTCATAGGCTTCCCCTTTTCGCTTTTTCTCTTAGGGAAGAAAAGCGCGAAAAAAGGTGTCAGCCTTGTTCCAAGGCTTCCCCTTGCTTCATTTTGCTCAACGCAAAATTCAGCAAAAATTGTCAGCCTAT
>CALARO010000285.1 GCA_937888935.1 uncultured Clostridia bacterium | reverse complement strand
GCGGCGCGAGTACCGAAATCGCGGTGCGGCTCGGCGGGCAGACGGCGTATAAAAAGAGCGTGCCTGTGGGCGTGGTGCGGATCAGGGATTTGTGCGGGCGCGACGTGGCGGCGATAAAAAAATTGTGTGAAAAGTACGTAGGCGGTTTCGGCGGCGCGAAAACGGTTATAAATCAAGCGAGGGGTAAGGCGATTGCGATCGGCGGCACGGCTACCACGCTGGGCGCGAGAAAGGCGGGGTTGAAAGAGTACGACGGCGCGAAAGTGACGGGCGTTGCGCTTGAAAAAAGCGATTTACGCGGGTATGCGAAGGCGTTTCTTGCGTTGCCCGTTGCCGAGATAGAAAAATTGCCTTGCATGCCGAAAAAACGCGCGGACGTGATCGGCGGCGGCGCGGCGTGGCTGTACGCGATTGCCGAGTATCTCGATTTATCGCAAATACTCGTGAGCGACGAGGACAACCTTGAAGGTTATGCGCGGAGAGCGGGGATTTTGTAACGCTTGATTATTTACCCGTAAGAGTTTAATTGCGGAATTTCAATCGCAGAATTTTAATCGTAAATTTGCGGCGAACGGAGAAAAGACGGTGACGAAAAGATTTTGGAAAAACGCATACGCGATTCTGCTTGCGCTTTTGTGCGCGGCGGGGTTTGTTTGCGCGGCGTATTTCGCTTATTCAAAGCGTTCGGGGGGCGGCGTTGCGGGACTGTGGGCGTGTATTGCGGGCGGCGCGCTGTCTTTGGCGCTTGCGCCGTTTTTTCATGAAATCGGGCATATCGTTTTTGCGAAAGCGAACGGTTTTAATATAGTATACTGGAAAATTTTTGCGCTGCAAGGCGATTTTACGGGCAAAAAAGGGCGGATTTCTTTCTGCTCGCCGTTTGCCGCCGAACAGGTGCAGGCTGCGCCGAAGCGCGCGTATCAGGATATGAAAAAACGGGCGGGGGCGTACACGCTCGGCGGTCTTGTTTTCGGCGGGGCGTTTTTGTTGCTTACGCTGATTCCGGCGGCGGCGTTGCGGTCGGACGGGGGCGCGGCGGCGTATGCGTTTTTCGGCGCGTTGCCGTATGCGGCGTATCTTTTATTGCTGAATTTTCCGCCTTTCGAATACGCGGGCGGAAAGACGGATATGCGGGTGTTTTACGAGCTGAAAACGGACAAGCCGTGCGGCGTGCGGTTGGTTGCGGCGATGAACGCGCAGGGCGAGCTGGCGGAAGGGAAGCCGTATTCCGGCATTGATCGGGCGTATCTTGATAATCTGCCCGCGATCGCCGAAGACGAGCCGCTATTTGCGATGAACGAATTTTATCTGTATTTCGCGGCGGCGGAAGCGCGCGACTACGAAACGGCGGCGAAGCATATCAACCGTATCGCCGCGTTATCGCCCTATTTATCGGAAAAAGAACAGCGCGCCGCGCTCTGCGAGCTGACGTATTTAAACGCGGTGTTAAGCGACGAAACGCAGGCGGAAAAATGCTTTGCCGCGCTTTGCGGCGACGCGGTTTCTGCGGAGGCGATTAAGACGAGTGCGGAAAATCGGGCGGCTGCGGCATATTATGTATTGCGGGGCGATTTTGCTCGTTCGGCGCGGTATGCGGAAGCGGCGGCTGCGGCGGCGGAAAACGAAAAATTTCCGGGCGCGGCGGAAAGCGAAAAATTGCTTTTATCGCCCGTGCGGGAAAGGTTGGCTGCGGGCGCGTAAGTTGCGTATAAGAAACGTGCGGGTGCGCGTAAGAAAACGTGCCGGTGGCGCGTAAGGAAAAATGCCGGGCGCGAGAGAAGCGCAGAATGCGCAAGTGAATAGCATAAAGCGCGGAAGCGCGAAGGGGGAAAGCGATTTGGAAGTTACGGAAAGTTCTCGGAGGGTATTGCCGGTCGGCGAAAAGAGTTTGCCTACAGCGGAATTTTTGAAAGAATACGCGCGGGTGAAGCCGCTGTATTCGGGGGCGTTGAAAACGGCGTGTTCGCGATTTGAAATTCTCGACGACGAATTTTCGATGACGCACGGTCACGATCCCATTCACCATATCGAAAGCCGTTTGAAAACCGTGGAAAGCTGCTACGAAAAGCTGAAAAGGCGGGGTTTCAAGCAAGAACCGGATAATCTGAATCAACTGACGGACATTGCGGGCGTGCGCGTAGTGTGCGGGTACATCGAGGACATTTATAAAATCGCGCGGGTGTTTTTAAATCAGCACGACGTGCGGCTCTTGCGGCAGAAAGATTATATTAAAAAGCCGAAGCCGAACGGGTACAGAAGTCTGCACCTGATCGTGGAAGTGCCGGTTTCGCTTTCGTTTGTGGCTACCGCCGTGCCTGTGGAAATTCAGCTGCGTACCATTTCGATGAATATGTGGGCGAGCCTTGAACACGAAGTTTCGTATAAGGCGGGCGCGGGACTGAAAAAATCGGCGTTTACCGAGCTGAAAGCCTGCGCGGACGATCTCTTCGGCGTGGAAGAACGCATGCAGAAAATCTGCGGCGATATCCGCGCTTTAAACGCGCCGGAAACGAACAAGGC
>CALARO010000284.1 GCA_937888935.1 uncultured Clostridia bacterium | reverse complement strand
CGCGGAAAAATTCGAAAAAATCGCCGAAGTGTACCCCTCGCCCGGCTATACAAACGAAATTATTTATATCTACCGCGCCTATCCCGTCTCGGCGGGCGCGGCTTCGCCCGATCCTGACGAATTTCTATCGGTGCTTTGGCTCGGCGAAGACGAAGCGGAAAAAATGCTGAAAAACGGCGAAATTTCCGATGCGAAAACGATCATCGCGTTGCAGCGTTATTTTTGGGAAAAAGCAGGCAGATAAAAGCCTGCAGATAAACGCAAAAAAAGAGAGCGGGAGAAGCTTCTCCCGCCCCGAAAATGTAACTTTTTCGTTTACGATTGATGATCAGACCGTCAGTTGTCCGAGCAGCCGCAGCGCGGGGTGAGCCATTCCGCAAGCGAACCGTTTTTATACAGGCAGTACAAAAGCGCAGCCACCACGGGCAGAGTGCATCCGCAGAGCGTGCCGCCGTTTAAGAAGCCGTCTTTCGATCCGAGAACGAACAAAGCGATGAGAATCCAGAGAGTGGCGTTGTTGCCTTGATTGCAGCAATTCATATAAAGACCTCCTGTGCTTACTACCGCAGGAGTATGTAGGTAAAAATTTTTCGCGCCTGCGGTGTTATCTTCTAATATCATTTTATTGCGGGGCGGGCAAAAAGTGTTCCTTTTTCGGCGCGGATTTTGCGAATTTCGGATAGATTTCGTAATTTCCCGCTCAAACGCTTGCGCCCGGCGAAAAAAACGGCTATAATAATATCGTTCGGAAGAATTTTCGTGCGGGTAAAATTTAAAATTAAAAAAATCGCCAAGGAGAAAATTTATGAAACTCAAATATTTCGGTACGGCGGCATACGAAGGCGTTCCCGCGTTGTTTTGTCAATGCGATACATGCAAACGCGCGCTTGCGCTCGGTGGCAAAAACCTTCGCACCCGCGCTCAGGCATTGATCGACGACGCGATTCTGATCGACTTCAACGCAGATACCGTGGCGCATTATCATACTTACAAATTCGATTTTACGAAGATTAAATATTGCCTGATCACGCATAGCCATTCCGATCATTTCTACCCCGCCGATATTGAAATGTTTGCGGGGCAGGGGTACACGCATAATGTAACGCACATAGATTTTTACGGTGCGAAATCCGTGTACGATCAGCTCGAAGCGATTATAAACGATAAAGATTTGTGGGTAGATCCCGCCAGAATGAGCGCGTTCGAAGTAAAGCCCGGCGATCTGCTTACGCTCGGAGGCTATAAAGCGGTGGTGGCGGCAGCCGATCACGATCCGAAATCCACGCCCGTGATTTACGGTATCGAAGATAATAAAGGCAAACGTATTTTGTACGCGCACGATACGGGGTGCTTCACCGATAGCGTGATCGCCGATTTAAAGAAGCTCGGCAGATTCGATCTCGTTTCGCTCGATTGTACGGGCGCGTTCAACGCCGAAGGATGGGAACACGGACACATGAGCCTTCGCACCGACGCGCTGATGAAAGACTTGTTGCTGAAAGAAGGCCTGGCGGACGAAAAAACGGTGTTTGTAGTCAATCATTTCTCGCACAACGCGTTTTTCGGGCATGATCACGAAGAACTTTGCTCGGAAGCGGCAAAGCACGGCTTTATCGTTGCTTACGACGGACTCGAACTCGAAGTATAAAGAAGTATAAATACATTAAAGAAAGAAAAAAATTTATCAAAAGCGGGTATTCGACGTCAGGGCGAAACTCGACCGGAGGTATATATAACATGAGTGAAAAGGAAAAATATTTTTCCGCAAAGCGTATCACGGGGCTTGCCGTATTGCTTGCTCTCGTTGTGGTGCTGCAAATCTGGGGCGGCACGATTAAAATCGGCGCAACGTCGTTAAGTTTCGTGCTTGTGCCTATCGTTCTGGGCGCGATAATGCTCGGCGCGGGGGCGGGCGCGTTTCTCGGCTTGGCGTTCGGGATAATCGTTTTGATTTACGGCGTCACGGGCGCGGATTTTTTCACGTCCGTCCTGTTTACGGAACACCCGATCATCACGTTGGTATTGTGCCTTGGTAAAGGCGCGGCGGCAGGCGCGGCGGCGGGCGGAATGTATCGCCTGTGCCGTAAAAAAAGCGATTTATGCGGCGTATTCGCGGCGGCGGCAACCGCGCCCGTAGTGAATACATCGCTTTTCATTCTCGGCGCGCTGCTTATGAGCGGCACGCTTTCCGTGCATTTCGTCACGGAAGGCTCTAGCGTGATATATTTTCTTGTCATCGGTTGCGCGGGGTGGAATTTCGTGGCGGAATTTGCCATCAATCTTTTGCTCGCCCCCGCCATATACACGGTAGCGCGCGTTGCGGGAAAAAGTTTCGGAAAGTAAAGGAAAATTCAGAAGATGATTATTTGTATCGACGTAGGCAATACCAACGTAAAATACGCGATTTACGATAAAGACGAATTGAAAATTTCGTTTCGCGTTTCCACCGACCTGAAAAAAACGTCCGACGAATACGGATCGCAGCTTGTGAATATGCTCAAAACAATGCACTTACAGCGCGGCGAAATCACGGGCGGCATTTTATCGTCAGTCGTGCCGTCGCTTGATTATACGATCGATCGTATGTGCGATTTGTATCTCGGTTTCAAGCCGCTTCGGGTAGGGCCGGGGCTGAAATCAGGCTTGAATATCCGCTGCGACGACGCGCGCGAAGTGGGCGCGGATCGTATTGTAAACTGCGTTTCCGCGCTTCATAAATACGGCGAAAAGAAGCCGCTCATCGTGGTGGATTTCGGCACGGCAACCACGTTCAATATCATATCGGAAAACGGCGAATTTATCGGCGGCGTGATCGCCCCGGGCATCAAAGGCTCGCTCGATTCTCTCGTAAACGGCACGGCGAAACTGCCGCGCGTAGAAATCGAAGCGCCGGACAGCATCATCGCAAAAAACACCGTCACGAACATGCAGGCAGGAATCGTGTTCGGCTTCGCGGGGCTTGTGGATTATATCGTGGCGCGCATCAAACGCGAACTCAACCGCAGCGACGTGCAGACGATCGCCACGGGAGGCTTTTCGGAAATCATCTCGAAAGAAGTATCGTGTATCGACCGCGTAGATAAACTTTTAACGCTGAGCGGCCTGAAATATTTATACTATCTCAACCGCCCCGAAGAGCGGGCATAAGCAGGCGCGCATAAAAAATTAAAAAAAATTTAAGAAAATCGCCGAAAAACATTTGACAAACGCGAAAAAAACGTGTAGAATAAGAACGAAAATAAGAAAAAGGCAGGCAAAAAAGATGGTTGCTGTTCGTAAAATGATGCGAATGTTACCTCCCCGGGCGGAAACGCGTGGGCATTTTGCCGTGCTTGATTAAACGGAAAAATTGCCTAAGTAATTGCCCGGGGAAAGCGAAAAACGTTTTCTTCGGGTATTTTTTTGTGCAAAAATACAGCAAAAACGAAAATACTAAAAAATAAGCAAGGAAAAACGCAGGAATGATAAAAATCGAAAACGTAAGTAAAATCTTCGGCGGAAAAAACGATAAAGAACCGCAAGTCACCGCGCTGCAAGGCATAAATCTCGAAATCGAAGACGGCGACATTTACGGCGTCATCGGCTTGTCCGGCGCAGGCAAAAGTACGCTTGTCAGGTGCATCAATCTTTTGGAACGCCCCACGTCGGGCAGCATTTATATCG
>CALARO010000283.1 GCA_937888935.1 uncultured Clostridia bacterium | reverse complement strand
CGTACGTTCCGAGTTCGCCGAGTCCGTCGATTTTCGCCGCGTCGAGCAACTCGTTCGGCACGCCGCACATAAATTGTTTCAGCGCAAAAAGCACGGAAATACTGCCGAACATTCCCGGAACGATCAGCGGCAAAAACGTATCTACCCAGCCGAACGCGGTGAAAATCAGATAACTCGGAATCATGGTAACCACGCTCGGCACCATCATCGAAGTCATCATCAGCGCAAACATTACGTTTTTGCCGAAAAATTCGTGTTTGGCGAATATGTACGCCGACATCGACGAAGAAATGCACCCCACAACCACCACGGGCAACGCGATAAACAACGTATTCCCGAGCGAACGCATATAATTTATTTCCAGTTCGTTTGCGTCGAACATCAATTTATATGCCGTAGAAGTAAAACTTTTCGGCCACCATGTAAACGTTCCGCGCACTTCAAGCACGTCTTTCACGGAAGTGATAATCGCCACGTAAAACGGAAATAATACGATCAGCGCGGCAACAATTAATCCCGCATACATAGCCGCGCCGCCGAAAGCGCGCCTTTTCAGACTTTTTTCCTTAATCATAGTTCACCCACTTTTTCGACAATTTGAAATTCAGCCACGTTGCGATCATAATGATAACGGCAACCACCCACGCAATCGCCGCCGCAAAACCGGGACCGTTGAGATATACGTTGGTAAACGCGCTCTGATACAAATAAAATACGAGAGTGATGCAGGCATCGCTCGGTCCGTACAGCGTTCCGCTGGTGGCGGAAGCAAGCACCTGAAACATAACGAAATTCTGCAAGCCGCCGATCAATCCCGTGGTAAACAGATAAAAAGCCGTAGGACTGATCAAAGGCAGAATGATTTTGAAAAACCGTTTTTCCGCGTTTGCGCCGTCGATCGCAGAAGCTTCGAGTACTTCTTTATTGATATTCGTAAGCGCGGCTTGAAAAATCAGCATATATTGCCCCGTGCCGTTCCACACCGTCATCACGGTAGCGATCGGCATGATGAGCGCGGGCGTAGTGAGAAAAGAAACCGTATTCAATCCGCAGGATTTCAATATCGAATTGATGATACCGAATTCCGATACGTCGAACAGCCACATAAACGTTGTGGTAACGACAACCGACGAGCAGACGAACGGCAGGAAAAATAACGCTTTGAAAACTCCTCTGAATTTTAAAGACTCGTTATTGAGCAATACGGCGAGCAACAGCCCGAACAACATACTGATCGGGACGCTGATCAGGGAATACAGGGTGTTCACAATCGCTTTATAAAACATAGGATCAGCGAAAACGTTTTTATAGTTTTCCACGCCCACCCATTTTGCTTTATCCAGCTCGAACACGTGCAATTCCGTAAAGCCGAGCCAAAGCGATATCAGCATCGGCAAAAACATAAACAAAATAAATCCGAATACGGGAAGCCCGCCCATCGCCCAGCAGGTAAGCGTATGCTTTATGGCTTTTTTCTGTTTCGCAGTCATCATTTTTCCTCGTCTCCGAACTCGTAGCCTTTTTCCGTATAAAGTTTCAGAATCGCGTTACCTTTTTCGTAAGCGTATTTAATAAATTCGTCCAGAGGTCTTTCGTCTTCACGATATTTATAATTCAATTCATCCGCCCAGGAGAAGATCCACTTCGTATCCGGAAGATATTCCTCGCTGCACACCTGATAATTATCGAGATACTCGGCAAGCGCACGAATATTTTTCGGCCCTTCCGCATTTTTTTCGTTGGCTTCGATATAATCTTTTTCAACCACGGATTTATAAGCGGGCAGCAATACGCCCGTTTCCGCCTGCGTAGACTGCAATTTCCCCGTGCAGAAAAATTCCACCACTTTATACGCAGCTTCTTTCTGCTTCGATTTCGACCAGATACCGAAGCCCGTAGAGCTTGCCACGGAAGTCACGATCCCCTGTTCCGGCAGTCCGTTTTCGTCTTTTTTCACCTCGCCCGTCGTTTCGTCGTACACTTTATATACGGGCGGCGCAACAACGTCCCACTCAAACGGCGTTTTCGTGGAACTGTCTTTCATTCTGCGCATCCACACCACGCGCGTGGCGTCTTTACAGATCATCGCCACTCTGCCGTTACTGAATTCGGAGTCGCCTTCGTATTCGCCCGATCGTATCGACGTCTGTTTTGGACCGATTTCGAGTCCGCCGCAATTTTTCGGCTTCTGCATATAGAAAAATCTTTTGAACGCGTCGTACTGCGAAGCGAGCAACGGGCCGAATTTCTGATTTTCGGCAAGCGGATAATCTTTCTGCTTTTCTTCGCTTACAAACACCACGCCCGCGGCGTTGCGAACGTATTCCCATTCGCCAGTTTCAGAATTCTTCTGATAAAGAATACTCTTTTTATCCTCTTCGCCGATCGCGAATTCCCATTTATTTTCGGCTTTATTAAACCGGATCTGCTCTCCGCCGACGCCGAGTCCGTACGGCCACCAATACGGGGTGAAATATCCGAAATCGGTATCCGGCAAGTTCGTGCTGCCCGAAGCGTAATAAGATTTCGTCATAATCATCGAAACGTCTTCGCTCTCATCCCAATTCATAGGAATACGGTTATTGAAAATCATTATATCCGCGCAAGTGCCGTCGTCGTTGTAGCGGGGGCGTTCCCAATCGGATTCCGTTTCGTTGTTTTTATATTTGTTCCCGATATAGTTATTCATTTCCCATCCGGAATCCGTATTCTTCCAACGGCAGAATCCGCGCGCACGCACGGTGATTTCGGCGGGAATGCCGTATTCGGCTTTCGTCTTTCCCGTTTTATCTGCCGCACCGTTATTAAACGCCGCCAGATCCTTCTCGTCTACGCTGATCACTTTTATGCCCTGATTTTCAAAGGCGGTTTTGTTGTAGTAAATCGCCTGCGGATTCGTATCGCGCGGCAAGGCGTACAGCGGATCGTTTTCGCCCATTTCGAACGTTTCCGTATTCACACGGAAACGAAGCACCGAATTTGCCCAGAAACTGTTTAAATCCAGCTCCGATTGATCTACATACGTCTGAATGTTTTCGAGATACCCGTACTTTGCCCATAATTTCACCTTTTTCGTAGGCACGCAAAATACGTCCGGCCCGTTTTTTCCGCCGCCGAGCGTGCGATTCAGAACGTTTTCATAGTCTGTCGAAGATATGATTTTATATTTAATCTTGATATTATCGGAATTCGTCGCGTTATACTCGTCCGTTGCGTCTTTCAGATTCTGCGCCTCGTCTTTTGTCGTCTGCACCCATACCTGCACCACGGTTTTTCCGGCGTCTTCGTCTTTTTTACACGCAAAAAGCGCAGGCAGCCAGACAACGGACGCAAGCATCGACGCAAACAGTTTTGTAAATTTTTTTCTCATAGATTATTTCTCCTCTCACAGATTTTTATTTTATGAACGGCAGAATCACCTGAAATCGATATTCCGCTCTTTCAACCATTTAAACGGATCTTCTTCCGGTCGGAAGTGTTTATATTCCGACGCGCTGATCCCTTTCACCCGCTTGAATACGCGCGCGAAGTATTTCGGATCGGCATACCCCACGTAATCCGCCACTTCTTCCACGCGCGCCGTTTTATCTTTCAAAAGAATCGCGCAAGCCGACGATATTCTGAAACGATTCACGTATTCCGTAACGGATATTCCGAGCAATTCTATAAACAGATGTTTCAGATAATCCGCCGATACGTAAGTGGAATGCGCCACCATCCCCACGTCTACGTCCAACCGGTAATTATTGTTGATGTAAATCAGCGCGCCGCGCAACTTCTGCGCTTTTTTCGCATAGGACAGTCCCGATCGGTTCATCGTTTTCCGATTGTTTTCTATCACATAAGAAATCAGCGACATGAATCTTGCGGCGCATTTCATATTCTGCGTATCGGAAGCGTCGTACATTTCTATCAGTTCGCTGATAAGCGTACGCACCATATCGAAATTTTTAATACGCAAGTACGGTTTTTCTTTCGAATAACCGCACGCCCAAAATAGATCGTCGAGATTTTCCCCGGCTATATCTATCCAATCGTACCCCCACGGCCTTTCTTTGTCCGGTTTGTAATCGTATTCCGTTCCGGCATAAAGTAAAAACGAATCGCCCTTGCTTAATTCCGTTTCCACCGTTTTCCCGCCGGATTCATAGTGCAATTTCCCGCACCCGCCGATAATAAAATGCCAGGAATAATAATTTCTGACTCTTATCTCCGGTTTCTTTTCGGGATCACACCACTCCTCGCAACAACGCAACACGGAAACGAGATGCTTTTCCTTTTCAAATTCGATATCGTTTCCTAAATCAAATTCTATATAGCTCATCTTTCCCTTTCCCCCAAATTATTTCTTCATAAAAATAATATTTTTTTTGCAAATTGCCGTAATAGTCACCAAGGCAATTTGCAAAAAAAAATCAAGACGTCTTGATTTGCGAATTAAAAAATCCCGCACCGCGTTTTTCTCTCGCTCTTCGCGCCTAATCTTAGCACGACTTTATATCATTGTCAATATAAAAAATAAAATAAAGCACATATATCCACTTTTTTACTCTTATTTCACAAAAAATCGCTTAAAAAGGTGGACAAAAACAAGAATATTTTTAAATGTGGCATTTGCGCGCCCCGATCCGGGAAAGCCCGCGGAAAAAAAGCGGCTCGCTCAGAAAATTTCAAAGGTGAATACCTTCGTCTTATCTGTTCCGCCGTAATTTTCGGAAATAATCAGCGAAATTTTTTGACAACTCCCCTGTACCGGCACAATCACGTTGCGTTTCAGATTGCGGAAGGTTTCGAGAAAAACGGTTTTTTCGCCGTTTTCATTTACGCCAGTCAGACAAAATTTCTTCGCAAGCGTTTTCGGCACGCACAACACCGGGGAATCGGCTTGCACGCTTGCACGCGTGGAATGAAATTTTTCGAATTCGTCGTTCGAGCCTATCGTTTCGCGAAGAAAATCGCTGTCGAACACGATTTTCACGCCTTCTATATATCGCGCCGAATCAAAAGAATATGTAATTTCCGAATCGTTTTTCACGAATATACCGGTTTTTTCATTTTCCGTATCCCGATCGAAGCCGTCGCGCAGTTTATCCGCGTCTTCCGCAGCGACGTCGGCGCGCAAAACGGCATTTTTGCAAAGAGGCGACACGTTACGGGTGATATTCGGAAGATAACAATCGTTTTTTAACAGCGTCTGTTGAATTTCGCCGATATACGAAAGTGCGCCGCGGGGCGAGGTATGATGTTTGTTTGCCGCAACCGCAGCCGCCCCCACAGCCTGACCGATACATCCGCAAGTACCCATAACGCGCGCAGAACTCGTTGCCATATGAGTGGCGGAAATATTTCTCCCGGCAAAAAATAAGTTTTCGATGTTTTCGGAATACAGACACCGATAAGGAATACCGTATATTTTATCTATGCGCTGATTATAATAACTTTCTTTTCCGTCGAATCCGTCCGGGTTGTGATCGTCGAGTCCCCAGCCGCCGTACGCCACGGTATCCTTCGAATTTTCCGCCGCTTAAAATATCGTTTGCCGTCAGCACGTAGTCGCCTTTCATTCGCCGCGATTCGCGTTTCGCCGGAAGGAATCCGAGAAAATCGAGATCGTAGTTATCGGCGTTGAATTCGCCCGAGTTTTTTATTGCGTCCCATACGCCGAGAAGGATTGCAAGCAGCCGCCGGTTCAGCGTTTCGGCGTTCTTAATCACGTCGTCGTTGCCGCCGAGTTCGATATACCAAAAGTTTTCGCCCGTAGTTTTGATATTCGTACTCTTGCTTTTTAATTTCTCTACGCTCACCTTTTCCGCCCAATCGGGCGCAACGAAATTTACTTTATGCCCTACGTTCCGCGCATGAATCAGCACGCTGTTTCCCATCGTTTTCTTATCGCGCTTTTCGTGCGAACGAATCGTATATTCGCCGTATTCTTCCGCCGCCTCTCTGCCGTACATATAATGCGCGCCCGTAAGCGGAGCCAGAATACTATCCCCCGAGCAATCGGCATAATACTTCGCTTCAACTTTATAAAGCGACTGCGTCGTCATCTGATAAGCCGTTACGCTTCCGATTTTGCCGTTCTGAACCGACGCGTCGAAACACGTGCAATTCAGCAGCGCGGTAAGATTTTTTTCGCGCGACGCCATATCGTATAAAACGGTATCGAACAAATACCAGTTTTTCGTTGCGTTGAAAAAGTAATTTTCTATTTCGAGTTCTTCCTGCAATCCGGCTTCTTTGTAAAGTCGTTGCTGCGCGCCGCAAATCCACATCCGGATCTCACTCGAAGCGTTTCCGCCGAACACGGGGCGTTCGTGGATCAGTACGGTTTTCAACCCGCCCCGAGCCGCCGTAATCGCCGCAAACAATCCGGCGATTCCCCCGCCGACCACGCAAAAATCCGCTTGTATCGTTTCTTCCTTTAAAGACATTTTCTATTCCTCATTTTTCAATCGTTTTTTTGCCGTTTGAATAAGTCGGCTTCCGCAAAATATGCTGCGGAATTTCTCTGTGTATCTTAAAAGTATTGTAGCATTTATTTTCGTCTTCGTCAATGCATACAATCCACAAAAACACATAAGTCCACGTTTTCACAGTTGTTTTTCGGGGTTTTCTAAAAAAAGGTTGAAAAATATGCGTTTTTAATGCAAAAGCCTGTCTTTGCAAAAGAACGTCACTGCGCGAAATTATTTACATTATCTAAGATTTTCAATTTTGATTTTTTTACAAGTGTAATTTTTGTAACGCGCAATTATACGGTTTCGTATTAATATTCAAAAGTTTTTATTGCATCGAAACAAAAAATCTGCTTTGTTAAAAAAAACGGCGCAGATTTCTTGCTTTCGCAAGCTTCTCTGCGCCGATTTTTGTTATTGTTCTCTCTATTCTTTTTTATAAAGTCGAAGCGTAATCACGCATTCCGTACAATACGCGCACCACTTGTATTTCATCGCCTTTCACCCGATAAAATACGATATAATTGTTTACGATCAATTTTCGTAAAGACCGTTCTTTTACATATTCGTTCCCCGTACACGGACAACTTTCCGGAAATGAGCAAACATTCTCTAATGCGTTTTGAAAATCGGCGATCTACCCGACTGCCGCCGACGGATTTTTCAATTCAAAAGCGATATATTCAAAAATTTGTTCCATATCGGCTTGCGCCGCGGGAAAAATTTGCAATTTTAATTTATTTCCCATATTTCGCCTTCATATTATTGAAAAA
>CALARO010000282.1 GCA_937888935.1 uncultured Clostridia bacterium | reverse complement strand
GTTTTTTTGGTTTTTTTTTTTTCCCCTTTGATTAGCCCCCCCCCCCGGGGGGGGGGGGGAAGCTCTGCCGCGAAGCGGCGGTGATGTGGGGCGCAGCACATTTTTAATCAAAATTTCCATCAGCCCCCCCCCCAGAAGCAGCCGATAACCGAATTGTAATTCAGCAACGCACCGATAAGGAGTTTCAAAAAAAATGTCGCGAAAGGTATTTATCACAGACGGCAGCGAAATTTCATTCTACGCGGCGGTATTCCGCGCATGGCGGCAGGAAGCGTACATCACCGCGTCGAAGAATTTTCAGCCGCTGATCACCGACGAAATCATCGCCGTCAACGCAGCCGAAAAAACCGCCGCCGAAGAAGCCGAGCGGGTGCAATCCGCGCTTTTTCGGATCGATCCGCCCGCCCCGAAAGAAATTCGCCGTATTCTTTCGAGCGGCAATTTGCAAAAAGAGCAGATCGCGTACTTATACCTGCGCGAAATTATCGGTCAACGCGCCCCCGCGCGGGAAAAAACGTACCTTGCCTGCGTGCGCAACGCTACGGACGTTCTGCACAAAATCGGCAAAGAAATCGAGCATTTAAAAGGCTTTCTTCGCTTTCAGGAAACGGCAAACGGGATATACTACGCCGCCTGCGCGCCCGATAACGACGTTATCCCGTCGCTCGCGCCGCACTTTATCCGCCGTCTTGCCTGTCCGTTTATCATTCACGATATTTCGCGCGGCTACGCGCTTTGCTATAACGGCGAAAAAACGATTTGCATCGAAGCAAAAGAAGCGGAAATCCCCCTTTCCGCATCGGAAGAAGAATTTGCCGCGCTTTGGTCTAGTTATTTCAAAAACGTGGCGATCCGCGCCCGCAAAAATCAAAAACAGCAAGACAATTTAATGCCCCGACGTTACCGAAAATTTATGCCCGAAACGTAATTCCATTTCTCTCGCCGTTAGGCGAATTTCACTTGCCAAAAGGCAAATTTCACTTCGTAAATCCGCCGTGTTTCGCATTTTTTCTCGCGCGGAATTTTTCGGGAATATCTTCTTCTTTCATCGAATCATGCACGGCGCACGTGCCGGCGTTTTTCGCGGTTTCGTAATACCAATGTTTGTAGTCGAGCATCGCCAGGGTGTCCTCGGCTTTTTTAATTTCGTCGCGCACCTTTTCGCGCTGACGATCAATCAGCGCAAGGCGTTTATCAATCGTAGAATCGCCTTCGATGCACCAATCAATGAACCGCCTGATTTCCTTGATCGACATTTTCGTACTTTTCAGGCACTCGATGGTTTTGAGCCACGCGAAATCGCTTTCCTTAAACACGCGGATTCCGCCGCCCGAACGTTCCACAAACGGCAGCAGACCTTCTTTATCGTAATATCTCAGCGTAGAAGCCGCCACGCCCATAATTTCCGCCGCCACGCCCATAATTTCCGCCGCTTCGCCCACAGTATACAGCATAATATCACCTCTTAAAGTTATTTTTACAAATTATCATTGCAATTTTGCTCGTTTTTACGCCTGTACTCTTATCATCTTTTCCGCCCCTTTTACACCTTTACTCACGCCGTTTTTCCCGCCCATTTAACGCCGTATTCTCGCTACCTTTTCCGTTTATTCATACACCCTTTTTCTTGCCGTTTTCCCCACTCGTTTCTTCGCCTATATTCCTTTCTCGCCCGCCTTCCCTTTTTGCTCACTTTTTCGCTCATTTTTATGTCCGCCCACGCCCCATACCATTTTTCTTCTCTCCCTTCTTGCTCATTTTTATGACCACATACACTCTTGCCCATTTTTACGCCCGCACTCTTATTTTCCGCCATTCTCATTTCGCCCACTTTTTACGCCCGCGCTTTTACCTTCCCCGCCTTTTCCACTTACTTTTACACTCATATTTCCCAATCTTCCCCGCCTTTCCCCTTTTGCTCATTTTTATGACCGCAAACAACTCTCGCTCACATTTATGCCCGCACACACTTTTCACCCGTATTCATCCCCATGATACCCTCAACGCGCTCGCCTTTCTGCCCGCCGCGCGCTTCTTCCCCACTAAAAACGAACCCGCCCAAAAAAAATTTCGAAAAAATTTTTCAAAAACCCGCGTCATTTGCTTGACTTAAACTTAACTTTAAGTTGTAGAATAATCATAGCAATACCGATTATGCAGGTATTCGCAAAAAAGTCAACGGGAGAAACGAAAAAAATGCAAAATCCAACGAACGAAATTTTAAAAGAAACTTACACTCTTCCGGGCGGCGTCAAAATCCCGAAGTTGGGTCTCGGCCCGTGGCTCATGGAAAACAAAACCGCCGAAATCGCAACGCAAGCGGCAATCTCGCTCGGCTACCGCCATATCGACACGGCGCAGGCATACGGCAACGAGCAGGGCGTGGGCGCGGGCGTGCGCGCGGCGATCCAAAGCGGCGCAGTCACCCGCGACGAGCTTTTTATCACAAGCAAAGTGGCGGCGGAAAACAAAACCTACGAAAGCGCGGCGCAATCCATTAACGAAACGCTCGAAAAAACAGGCTTGTCCTATCTTGATCTGATGCTTATCCACAGCCCGCAGCCGTGGAAAGAATTCCGCGAAGAAAAGCGGTATTTCCAAGAAAACAAAGCGGTTTGGCGGGCGCTGCAAGACGCGTTCCAAACCGGCAAACTTCGCGCCATCGGCGTATCGAATTTTTTAATCGACGATCTCGACAACCTGCTCGAAGATTGCAAAATCCGCCCCATGGTCAACCAGATTTTAACGCATGTCGGCAACACGCCGCTCGAACTCATCGGTTTTTGCAAAGCGCAAAACATTCTCACGGAAGCCTATTCGCCAATCGCGCACGGCGCGGCGCTGAATCATCCGCTCATCGTGAAAACGGCGGAAAAATACGGTGTCACCCCCGCCCGTCTGTGCGTCAGATACACGTTGCAGCTCG
>CALARO010000281.1 GCA_937888935.1 uncultured Clostridia bacterium | reverse complement strand
TAACGTTTCTCCGAAATCAGATTTTATTACCGATATTATACTCGGTTTTTTTGTATTTGTCAACCGAAAAAGGAATAAAATCGGATATTGCTTTGTCGTAAAAAGGAATAAAATCGTATATTCACATCGTTAAAAAAGGAATAAAATCTGGATATTTCGGCTTTTTACCTATCTTTTAAACCGTGAATTCCTCAAAATGCCGCCCGTATGTTTCACTCATCTCTTTCTATTCTCCCTACCGTTACTTGCGCACCAAACACAGCCAACGCCTGACTCACCTTATCGAGCCGCAACGTTTTCTTGCCTTGTTCTAATTCGCGAACAAAGCGAAGACCTAACCCCGCACGCATTGCAAATTCTTCTTGCGTCAGCCCCATTGCTTTTCTGTTTTGTTTTATAAATTCGCTTATCGCTTTCATAGTACTGCTATTTTATACCTTTTCGGGACGTTTGACGAGCGTTTTTATATAAAATATACCCTATCGGGGCGATTGCTTTAATTCTTGTATGGAAAGCACCCGATAGGGTATAATTACAATATTATTGTACAGCCGATTGTTCATCTGCTACATATAAACTCTCACGCACAGTTTTCCAACTATCAGAATCGCCCCATTGATTTCCGAATTATACTATTCGAAAAAATCCACCGAGTGTTCAATGCACCACGCTTTTGCCAACTCGTAACATCTTTTGAATTTATAATCGTAATACGCCTCGGCTACTTCGTAATATTTAACGGTATCCCTTCTCTATAAAAATCTTTCTCGCAGCCAATTCATTTCTTCGAAATCACTATTTTATTAAGCTCTTCCATCATCGCCCTGCGATTCGGATATTTTTCTCTCCATTCCGTAACGAGTTCTCGCGCCAACGCTTTCCCGCCTTCGTATTTACTCAACCGCCGAAGGTCCCGCACAATCTCCTTGTACGTATCGCGCGAAGACGCGGAAGCCGTCATTTTCAAAAACTCGTCTTTGTATTTTTTCAGCACCTCTGCCGGATAATACGGCATCAATTCTTTTTCATACTCTTTTATGTAAGATATTCCCGGGTACGCAACGGCAAACTTCAACAGCCGATCCGTCTGTCCCTCGAAGCTGAAAATTTCGGGCAACAAATCTCTGTTATGCTTCCCCACGTTTTTCTGCACGCGATCCCTTACTTCGCCCCACTCCTCCGCAGTATAAAGCCTCTTCAACTCTTTGTATTCTTCTATATCGCAGAAAATTTCAAACGACACATAATCGCATAACGTATTCCTGTACGCCTCTTTATCCCCGATTTGTTTGTAAATCTTCATCAGCTTATGTCGGCAATATTCCGTCGTAATTCCGCTGCGCACAGGGCGCGCAAGACATTTAAGCAACAATTTCTCCGCTTCCTTATATTTTCCGCTTTCGATTTTTTCGTCTATACAATAAATCTGAATTTCGGAATACTTCCAATTTTCGGCACAAAATTTTTCAAAAACTTCCTCGGAAGCATTCATTTCTCTCAACAATTTTGCTTTCTTTTTTAAATAACCTCCAAGCTCGTATTCGCCGAATTCTCCCTCTTTTTTCAATTCTTCGATGCGCTTGTCCGCATATTTCAGTTTTTGATCGTTAAATTGCGACTTATTGAAATTATCGAATAAAAAATCTTCCGAAATGTCTTTCAGATACCACTCGCTCGCCGTGCCTTTATATTTTAACAGTTTATCAAAAACATATTTTTCCGCGTCGGCGTCCTTTATCGCTTCTTCCCAGATTTCAGTTCCCCCGCTGCAAAGAAGTCCCGTTCCGCCGTCCGAATCGTCCATATCCGTCGAACAGAACTTTTTCATCACGTAAAACGAATAATCAAACGCTTCTTTGTATCGTCCGTTTTCAAGCAACGCTTCGGAATTCGTTTCCATGATTTCCGAAATTTCCACAAAGCAATCAAAAGCGTCGCCGTATTCTATCATTCCGTATCGCTTATATCCGTTTATCGTCCGTTTGATTTCGTCTTTCAGAATCTCGATATCCGCAGGCGAAGCCGGTCCCCTTTCGCTCTCATCCTCGCTTTCAAATATCGGTACAAGCTTCGGTTTTCGCGCCGACTTCTTTTTCGGTTGCGAGACCTCCACGTCGCCTGAATAGCACCGCCGCCATATGCTTGCAATATTCCCCGCTTTCCGCGTACGGACAATCGCATTGCATATCCGCCACGTTGCCGTTTTCGTCGAATTCCACCGTTACGGAATATTCTTCGTTGCCGAGTACGGTAGCCGTGCGTATTCTTCCGTCCGCCTGAAAGTCTGCCACTTTGCCCTTTTTATAGTACTCCGCACCCCGTTTTAAAATCGATTCGCCAAAATATTTTTCCCATTCCATCCGCTTCTCCTCCGTCCTCATTTATCCGATATTCGAGTAGCCTTTACTAACATTAATATACCACATTCATAGAAAAAACGCAACGATATTGAGTAGTTTATTTCAATTTTTCCCGATAGGTATAATGTCTCTCAGCCGATTTCTCGTATAATCGTGCTAAGCCGAAAAAATTCGGCCGATGTAACGTTGAAGGTTAAATCAGCCGAAAATTACCTATTACATTTTTACAAATGCGCTACGCCGAAATTTTTTGTTAATGTCCGCGCTTTCTCTCCCGCTTATTCCAGTCCGAGTTTTTGCATATACATTCTCACTTTCTCCGAACCTTGCGCCTCGCCTTTAAACGATATCACTTCAAAATCCGTCGCATTATCATCGGTATCCCCGTCTTTGCGAATCACGATTTTTTGTTTACTCATATCGCCTACGGGCGTACCTTCGCCCGCAACGGCAGATCCGCCCTCCGCGTCTACGGCAATCGCGTCCACAACGGTATCGTTCAAAGAAAGTTTCAAAGCAAATACCTTATTGTCGATTTGCAGATCGTTCCACTCAAAATCCGTTTGGCTGTCTACGATGTTAATCACCGCGTTGGTCGTATTCGCCGCAACGCCGCGAATGATATACACTTCGCCGGCGGCAATCGACCCCGAAAGAGGTTTTTCCGACCAATCCGTACCGTTAGCCGAATACGAAACGGTATATCCCGCAAGATCGATATTGTTTTCGCTTATATTTTTTATCGCGACAAAGTTATGCGAAACCGTTCCGTCCGTCTTTCCGCCGCTGCCGTACGCGGAATAAATCACCAACGTCGAAGAACCGGTTTCCCCGTGTTCTCCCCCGGACGGCGCGGCTACAAACGTTTCGTGCATTTCATAAGTTTTCGCTTTCTCTTCCGGCGTATAAACCGAAACCGTTCCGCTGTTTTCATTGGAAACGAATAATAAATCTTTCCCTATGGGAGATTTCTCCGCAGGTAAAAAATCCAGTCCTTCGGGCGCAACGTCCCCGCCCATATCCACGGAATAATCGCGCGAGTTCGCATACGCCGTCAGCGATACTCCGCCGCTTGACGAAACGTTTCTGTCCGAAAATCTCTCCGTACCGCTTTTAAAATCGGTGATATCAAACATCATCACGCCGCCTATGCGTTCCAGTCCTACAAACGCATACCGTCTGCCTTCGATATCCGATACCGTAACCGTTTCCGGTTCGGGTCCCTTCTTTTTACTGCGCGAATCAAGTTCCACGTCATCGTTGCTGCAATTGAAGTAATCTTTGAATTGCGATTTCGCCACCGCCGATTCAATCAATGCGCCGCTTTCGTACACCAACTGCATATCCGAAGCCCTGAAAATCGCAAACG
>CALARO010000280.1 GCA_937888935.1 uncultured Clostridia bacterium | reverse complement strand
TAGCCGATATAATCGCAGTTTCTCACGGCGTTTTCCGATTTGGAAACGAAATTCACGAACGCCGTGGCAACGTTAACTTGCGCACCTTTCATCATCACCCAGCCATCGAACCAGAGATTGGAAGAATATTTGGGAATCACATAGTCGTATTTCAATTCGCCGTTGCTTCTTTCTTCGGCTTCGTCCATAATATACACCGCGTCGCCGCTCCATTGATACGATAAATCGTATTTACCGTCGATCACGTCTTCTTTCGCGTCGTCCGTTTCAAAGCGCACGCCGCCGGTTTTCAGTTCCGTTAAAATTTTTTGCACTTCGCTCATCGTTGCCGCGGAAGTGTCGTTCATCTTTTCGGCAAGCGTTTTCGAAGTATCGTCGTTTTTTTCGTAGTACATTCCGAGCCCCATAAAGTAGGAGTCGCGCACGTTGTTTTTCGCCGTGGATTTATCGGTATGATCTTTCACAACGTTCCAATATTTTGCCTCTTCGGCTAAATCTGGCTTTACTACAAAACCCGTCGTTCCCCACATATAGCCCGCCGCGTATTCGCTCCATTTCGAAACGCCGTCTTTCATTTTTCCGTTTTCGAACGTCGTTTTGATGAAAGGGGATACGTTTTTCGCGTAATAGTTGGTTTCTACGGAAGTATCGAAAAACGATTCCGGATATTTTTCAAGCCTGTCTTCCGATTGCAGTTTCATAATCATATATTCGGAAGGGCAAAGAAGATCGTAGGTTTCGCCGAGCGCGATTTTGTTGTACATCGTTTCGTTGTCGTCGAGCTCGATATATTCGACTTTTACGCTTTTTCCCGTTTGTTCTTCGTACCATTTTTCGAAGTCTTCGATCATGGGGTTGTTGTCGCCTTCGCCTTCGTCGATGTATTCTGCCCAGCTTGCCACGCGCAGGGTAACGTCGGCTTTTTTGCAGGAGGCAAGCGTAGCCAGGGAGGTAGCGGAAAGCGCGGAAATCAATGCGAGAGAAATGAATTTTTTCATAGTTTTTATACTCCTTTGATAATATCTGATTTTTTGTATTTTTTTGCAGCCACGATATTCGCCGTAACCACGGCAACTACGATCAGCAAAAACACCACCGCCGTAAACGCGCGGTAAGAAGCTTTGATGGCAGGCGCTTTTTTGCCTTTCGTAAGCGAATAGATATGCGTGCTGATCGTGTGAAAAGTATCGGGTTTCGTGTACGCCGCAATCACGTAATCGTCCAGCGAAAGGGTGATCGCAAGCAGAAATCCCGAAATAATTCCGGGCAAAATCTGCGGAATAATCACCGAAAACAACGCTTTTTTCGGCGTTGCGCCGAGATCGAGCGCGGCTTCGTATAAACTGTTGTCCATCTGTTTGAGCTTCGGAATCACCGAAAGCACCACAAACGGCGTGCAAAGCACCATCTGCCCCACCACAAGGGGGATATACGTGGACTTATCAATATTCAAAGCAACCACAAGCAGCACGAACGAAATCGCCGTCACCACGTCCGCGTTGATCACGGGAATACGGTTTACTGCGGAAAGCGCGGCGGAAGCTTTTTTCTTCGAGTAGAAAATGCCGATTGCGCCCGCTGTGCCTAAAATCGTGGAAAGGGTGGCTACCACCGCTGCGAGCAGCAGCGTTTTCAGCACCGTGGGCAGGGGATCGTTCGAGAAGCTGAAAAAATATTCGTAGTGCTTCATCGAAAAACCCGTCCAGGTGTTAATGGAAGTGCTTTCGTTAAACGAGTAGATCGTTAAAAGCACGATGGGCGCGTAGATAAACGCTACGATCAGTAAGATAAAAAGGATTTTTAAAATTATTCCGATTTTATTTTTCGTTTTCATTTGCGTTCACCTCACCAGAGCGCCTTGCCTTTCGCCGCGCCGCCATCTTCTTTAAAGCCGCCCGTCAGCCAGGTGAAAAGAAACATCAGCGCAAGCAGTACGATCGCCGTCACGCTGCCGCGCCCCCAGCTGTCGTTTAAAAACGCGAAGTCGATAAAGCCGCCGATAATCGTCACTTTGTTGTTCGTCATCCAGTTGGATACCACGTAGTTGGTCATCGAAGGCAGAAATACCATCGAAATTCCGCTTAAAATGCCGGGTTTCGAAAGGGGAAGCGTTACGCGAAGAAACACTTCCGCGTTGTTCGCGCCGAGATCGCGCGCGGCTTCGGGGTAGCTTTTGTCGATTTTTAAAATCGTGGTGTATATCGGCAGAATCATAAACGGCAGAAAATCGTACACCATGCCGAGTACCGTGTTGAATATATCCCAGCTCGCCGATTTATTGATGAGTTTCATCCAGCTTAAAAGCTCTTTCAGCGCGTTAATTCTCAGCACGAAATTTACCCACATCGGCACGATGAATATAAGCAGAATCGCCGATTTGTTTTTCAATTTGCTTCGTGCGATAATATACGCCACGGGGTAGGCAATCAGAAGACACATCGCCGTACTCAAAGCCGCAATCAGAAGGCTTCTTCCTGCCACTTTCCAGTTGACGGAAGAAGTGAAAAACGCTTTGAAGTTCCCGAACGTCAGTTTGCCCGTCACGTCGTCGCGGAAGGCGTAATACAATACGAAGAAGAGGGGAACGATCACGAACACCGCCAGAAACAGCGCGTAGGGAATCGCCAACCAGCTTCTCGAAAAGCGTACTTTTTTCATTACAACTTTTCCTCCGCCGTTTTCAGGGTAAGCTTGATTTTATCTTTCGGAATCACAAGCGAAACAAAGTCGTTTTCGTTCCAGAGATCTTCGCACGCAAGCACGTAATCTTCTTCGTTTTCCGTGCGTACGATGTAGCGGTAGTATTCGCTTTTATAAATGAGCGAAATGATATGCCCGCAGGCGCCGCCTTCTTCGGGATCGTCGCTCATCGTTATATCGTGCAAGCCGACTTCCACGTTTACTTCCACGCCCGTTAAATCGAGCTTTTCGCCTTTCGCCGTGATGAGATAGCCTTCTTCGTCGAGATGCGAGCCTTTGTAAAGCTGCGTAACGTCGCATTCAAATTCGCCGTCGCCGAATTCCACCGTGTTTTTCTTGGTGATCACGCCCGAGAAACGGTTCACGCGGAATACTTTCTTCATCACGTGTATGCCGTCCGGCTCGATTTTTAAGCCCACGTTTGCGCCGACGGCGGGCGCGGCGGTGCTTCGCACTTCGATTTCGTATCTGCCGCATTGCACTAAAATCTGATAGTGAATGCCTTTGAAAATCACGGAAGTCACTTTTCCTTTCAGCTGCCCGTCGGCGGGGGCGACAAGCTTCACGTCTTCGGGGCGCACCACGGAGTCCACAGGCTCGTCTTTCTCAAAACCGCCGGCTTCGCAGGGGAACGCCTTGCCGCAGAAACGCACAAGATTATCCGCCGGCATCACGCCCGTAAAGATATTGCTTTCGCCGATAAAGTCCGCCACGAACGCGTTTTTCGGCTCGTTGTAAATGTCTTCGGGCGTGCCGATCTGCTGAATGTACCCGTCGGACATCACGATGATCGTATCGGACATCGTAAGCGCTTCTTCCTGATCGTGCGTAACGTAAATAAACGTAATGCCGAGCTTTTCGTGCATGGCTTTCAGTTCGAGCTGCATTTCCTTGCGCATTTTTAAATCAAGCGCGCCGAGCGGCTCGTCGAGCAGAAGAATTTCCGGCTCGTTAATAATGGCGCGCGCGATGGCGATACGCTGCTGCTGCCCGCCGGAAAGCGTGGAAATCGAACGTTTTTCAAACCCCGCA
>CALARO010000279.1 GCA_937888935.1 uncultured Clostridia bacterium | reverse complement strand
ACATTCTCGTCAATATCTGGATCGGCGTTCCGTACACGCTTTTAATGTGTTCGGGGCTTTTAATGAACGTACCCGAATCTTCTCTCGAAGCCGCGAAAATGGACGGCGCAAACCCCGTGCAGATCTTCTTCAAAATCACGCTGCCGTATATTCTGCAAATGACTACGCCGTATCTCATCACGCAATTTGTAGGCAATATCAATAATTTCAACGTCATCTGGCTACTCACGAACGGCGGACCTGTCGACAGCGTTCGTTTCGGCGCAACAAAGGCGCAGGCAACCGATCTTCTCGTCACGTGGCTGTACCGGCTGACCACCGACGCAAACCCGCAGTACAACGTAGCTTCCGTCATCGGCATAATCATTTTCGTTATCTGCGCGGCGATCTCGCTTTTAACGTTCAATAAATCGGGCGCAACGAAAAACGAGGAGGCGTATCAATGAGCTTTTCAAACATTCAGAACGTGCAGCGCACGCAAAATACCGCCCGCGACGCAGCCGAACGAAATGGCAAAAACACCCCGCGCACAACGCGCGGCGCAGGCGGGGCAAAGCGCAAAAGCCGCGCGGGAATTATCGCGGGATATATCGTTTTAACGCTACTCGCGCTGCTTTGGCTGCTGCCGATTTTCTATCTTTTGTACACGGCGTTCCGCGTCACGCCCGATACGGGCATCATCAATAAACTGTTTCCCGATAATTTAAAGCTCGGCTTCGGCAATTTCAGAAGACTGTTCGCGGAAACGTCGTTTGCGCTTTGGCTGAGAAACACGCTGATCGTCGCGGCCTCTTCGTGCATACTCACCACGCTGTTTATTTTAATGGTTTCCTACGCGCTTTCAAGGCTCAGATTTCGCCTGAGAAAACCGATCATGAACGTGCTTCTGATTCTCGGCATGTTCCCGGGGTTTATGAGCATGATCGCCGTATATTTCATATTGAAAGCGATGGGACTGACGAACTCGCTTTTCGCGTTAATTCTCGTGTATTCGGGCAGCGCGGGACTTTCGTATTATATCTGTAAAGGCTTTTTCGATACAATACCGCGCGCTATGGAAGAAGCTGCGTTTTTAGACGGCGCAAGTCAGCCGGTAATCTTTTTTAAAATCACGATGCCGCTTGCGAAGCCGATCATCGTGTACACGGTGCTTACGTCGTTTATCGCGCCGTGGTGCGATTTCATTTTCGTGAATACGATCATTAACGACAGCCGCAAATATACGCTTTCGCTCGGCTTGTTCAAATTGATCAACGAAGAAAAGAGCGGTTTCAACAGCAATTTCACGGTATTCTGCGCCGGCGCGAGCGTAGTGGGGGTGATCATCGTAACGTTATTTATGAGCATGCAGAAGTATTATGTGTCCGGCGTCACCGGCGGCGCAGTCAAATAAGGCGCGCTTGAAAAGCCGCGCAATACTTTGTCACCTTTGCGTTTTCGCTCGGTCACTTACTATTAGTAAGCTTCCTTCGCGAAATCCGCAGGCTTCGCGTCTTGCTTGCTTTTGAAGCACGCTGTAACTTAATCGCATTTTAATAAGGCATAAATATAGCCTTCCCCCCGGGGGGAAGGTGGCAAGGCATCGCCTTGACGAATGAGGGGCGTAGCCTATTTTTGAATTTCTGAATATTTTTGATAAAAAATTTCTGAAAATCAAAGGGCGCATCTTGTTTTCTATACGTAAAATTGTATCGTAAAATAAAAATAACGCGCCGATCGAAACTCAAAAATTTATCGCTTTTCGGTTTGAATTATCGTTTTTCGCTGCAAATCGTTTGTTTTATCTCAATATTTCTTGACAATTCATTAAAAATCCCGTAAAATATTTTCATGAAATCATAAAGAAGGAAATGCAAATGGTAAGAGCTGCGATTTACGGCGCAGGCGCGATGGGCGGCGTTCTCGGCGCGCTCATCGAAAAAAGCGGCGGAAAAGTCGATTTATACGCGCGCAACGTTTCTCACGTGCAGGCGGTACGCGAAAACGGCTTAAAGTTAATATGCGCGGCGGACGGCACGTCTTTCACCGTCCGCCCCGAAATTTTCACGCCTGAAGAAATGCCCGTCCGCACGCAAAAAAACGGCGGGTACGACGTGATTTTTTTAATGACGAAGCAGCGCGAAAACGAAAA
>CALARO010000278.1 GCA_937888935.1 uncultured Clostridia bacterium | reverse complement strand
CGGAAAAAGAAGAAATCGTCCGCCTTTTCGAAGAGCGGCGTTTTTCCGTACTCAAACCGCTTCTCGCTTCGATGAACGCGCCGGACGTAGCGGCGGTTTTCGAAGAAGTCAAAGACGAAGATCTGCCCGTTTTGTTCCGTATTCTGCCCAAAGATCTGGCGGCGGATACCTTCGTGGAAATGGATAAAGACACGCGCGAAAAGCTTCTGCACAAGCTGAGCGATCTCGAAGTGAAAGCCGTGATGGACGAACTTTTCGTAGACGACACGGTAGACGTCATTGAAGAAATGCCCGCCAACGTAGTGAAGCGGCTGCTTGCGGCGAGCGACAAAGAAACGCGCGATTACGTAAACGAAATTTTAAAGTACCCGAAAGACAGCGCGGGCAGCATCATGACGGTGGAATACGTTTCCCTTCGCCCCACCATGACGGTGAGCGAAGCGTTTTCGCGCATCCGCCGCACGGCGATTGATAAAGAAACGATTTACACCTGCTACGTTACGGACGAAGCCAACAAGCTGATCGGCTGCGTATCGGCGAAAACGCTGATGATTTCCGCGCCCGAAACGAAAATCGCCGAAATCATGGACGAAAACGTGATTTACGCGCACACCGAAGACGACCGCGAAGACGTGGCGCGCAAAATTTCGAATTACGGCTTTCTCGCCCTGCCCGTGGTAGATAACGAACGGCGGCTTGTGGGTATCGTCACGGTAGACGACGCCATGGACGTCATTCAGGAAGAGAACACCGAAGATATCGCGAAAATGGCGGCTATGACCCCCACCGACACGCCCTATTTAAAAACGAGCGTCTGGGGGATCTGGAAAAACCGCATACCGTGGCTGCTTGTTTTAATGGTGAGCGCAACGTTCACGGGGCTGATTTTAAACACCTACGAAGCGCGGCTTTCGGCGATTTCGCCCGTGCTTTTCGCCTGCGTGCCGATGATGATGGATACGGGCGGCAACGCCGGCTCGCAGGCTTCCGTCACCGTGATCCGCTCGCTCGCGCTCGACGAATTGAAAACGAGCGACGTTTTAAAAGTTTTGTGGAAAGAATTCCGCGCTTCGATTTTGCTCGGCTTAACGCTCGGCGCGGCGTGCTTTTGCAAACTGATGCTCATTGATAATCTTTTGTTCGGCTTCGAAGGCTACACCCCCCTTCGCTGCGGCGTGGTGGCAAGCGCGCTGGTGCTTACCGTTATCGTGGCGAAACTTGTGGGTTGCACGCTGCCGCTGCTTGCCAAAAAGTGCCGGCTCGACCCCGCCGTGGTGGCAAGTCCTTTCATCACCACGATTGTAGACGCGATTTCGCTGATTATCTACTGCAACCTTTCCGTGATGATTTTGGCATAAAAAATCGACTGATTTACGATATATTGTTTAATTCGGCGGAATTCGCTTTTCAGGGCGTGTTCCGCCGAGTTTTTACCTTTCGGCGGAATTCGCCTTTCGGGGCGTGTTCCGCCGATAAATTTTTTGAAAAATGTTTTAAACGATATTCAAAAAAGTTGACATTTGTGAAAAAATATGGTATATAATATATAGATATAGAAAAAACCGACGAAGGAGAAAAGCAGATGGCAAGAAAGCAAAAATTTGACGGCGGCACGGCGAACGAACTCGCGCGGGTGGCGGCGAAAGAGTTTTTCGAAAAGGGTTTTGACGGCACGAGCATGCGCTCGATCGCGGACGCGGCGGGGTGCGAAGCGGGATTGATTTACTACTATTATCGCACGAAAGACGATTTATTTTCTGCGGTACTCGATAATTTCTTCGATCAGTACAAAGCGGATTTCGAGCGGCTTACGGAAGAAGCGAAAACGATACCGTACCGCGCGCTGTACCGGTTTTTCGCGTACATGAAGAGCGCGACGCGGGAATTTCGCGAAAAGTATTCGGCAAATATGCACCGCACGGTGCGCTGGGCGATCCGAGAGCAAACGCTCACGTTGATCGAGCCGTACATACAAAGAATTATCGAAATTTTAATGACTTTCGGGGCGAAACCGCGGCTTGCGCCGAAGCCGATGGCGGTATTTTTGTCGCACGGGGTGGGCAGCGTGATTCTGCACGAAGACGCGGACTGGGTAGACGAAATCACCGACGATATGCGCAAAACGGTGAATATTTTAATGGGTTTAGACGAAGAAACTTCGCGTAAAATGTTTGAACAGGCATAGCCTGTAACGGACTGCTACTAACTGTTTGTAATTATAATAACTGCCTTTTTCTTAGGCTTCCCCCTGGGGGGAAGCTCCGCCCGTAGGGCGGTGATGCGGGGCGCAACTTGTTTTCTAATAATTGATTTATTTCGCAAATAAAGCTGCCCCCTTTATCTAAAATATTTAGAATATCAAAAATAAGTCCTACCATTTTTCTCACATTTTTTATGCAACAATTTTCTATCCCCTACAACAAACGCTATATTTTATCCCGCCGCGCGCTCATTTTCTGGACGCTTTTTATCGGTATCGGCGCGGTGTACGGCGCAACGCTGATGTTCGTCGATCCATCAGGCAAACTTCTCAGAATGGACGGTCTGCTTCCCTGTTTTCAGGTGCTGCCGTTCGCCGAAACGCTCTTTCAGAACTACATTTTTTCGGGCGTTGCCCTTTTCATCATCAACGGACTTACCAATCTCGCGGCAGCCGCGCTGCTTTTCGGGCGCAAAAAAACCGGCGAAATTCTCGGCGGCGTGTTCGGCGTTACGCTCATGCTCTGGATCACGATTCAATTCGTGATTTTCCCGTTTAATTTTCTTTCTACGGCATACTTTATCTTCGGCTTCGCGCAGGCAATCACGGGCGCGCTCGCGCTCATCGGCAGAGCGCAAAGCGAATTCGCCGCCGCGCTGCAAGCGGAAATTTCTGCCGAAGAATTAAAAAAAGCAGCCGCGCAAGACGAAGCGCAAACCGAAGCGCAACCCGCCGCAAAAAAATCGCTTGTGGTATACTTTTCACGCCACGGCTACGTAAAACGAATCGCCCGCGAACTCGCCCGCGAAAAAAACGCCGCACTTTTCGAGTTGACCACGCGCGAGCGCACTTCGGGCAACGCGGGATTCTGGTGGTGCGGCAGATTCGGTATGCTGCGCCGCCCGATGCCAATTGAAAAACTGCCTGAAAATCTCGAATTGTACGAAGACGTGTACGTATGTTTCCCCGTGTGGGTGTTTACTATCTGCGCACCTGTCCGCGATTTTCTGATAAAATCCAAAGGAAAAATCAAAAATATCCACTACATATCCGTGCATTTTATGAACGCGGAATTTAAAAATCTTGCCGCCGAAGCGGATTCGCTCGCCGGCATAAAGCACGCTTCGTATCAATCCGTCCGCTGCCGTTTCGGAAAATTCAAAGCGGTTTCGCACGATCGCGCGGCGAAGCAATCGCAATAAAAAACTTTAAAAAAAGGAAAAAACATGCAAAATCAAGCAAGTATCACGGCGTTGATGTCGGCTTTCTGCCGCGCTTTTCACGCCGAAAACGAGCCACGCCCCGTGTTTTGCGATACGACGGCAAAGCAGCTTTTAACGCCCGAAGAATACGCAAATTTATCCGCCTACGTGCTTAGCGGCATAGACTTTTTCGCGCCCGAAAAGAAAGGCGCGTTCGCAAACGATACCGAAGCCTTGCGCTACCTGATCAATACGCAGCTTGCGCCCACGCCCCTTTGCCGCGCCGCGTTCGCGGAAAACGCCCTGAAAACGGCGGCGAAAACGGGCGCGTCGCAATACGTTATCTTAGGAGCGGGGTTAGATTCGTTTTCCTTACGCGAAAGCGAATTTCTGCAAACGCACGAAGTATTCGAAGTCGATCACCCCGCCACGCAAGCCGATAAAATCAGCCGCTTAACGCGCGCTTTCGAGCAAAACGGGGCTACCATTCCCCGATCTTTGCACTTTGCGCCCGTCGATTTCGGCAAAGACGATCTTGCGGAAGCGTTACTCAAAAGCGGCTTCAATGCAAGCCGAAAAACGTTCTTTTCGTGGCTCGGGGTCACCTATTATCTGCCGCGCGAAGCCATCGAAAGCACGCTTTCCACCATTTCGCGGCTGTGCGCGCACGGCTCTGCGATCGTATTCGACGCGGCGGACGAAAACTATTTTTCGGCGAAAGAAAAGCGCGTGCAGAACACCATCGCGCTCGCCAAAGCGGGCGGCGAAGAGATGAAAACCGCGTTTTCGTATGCCGAAGCCGAAAAACTGCTTGAAAAACACGGCTTTTTAATCTACGAATTTTTAACGCCGAACGATATTCAACGGCAGATCATCAACACCCGCGGCGCAAACATGCAGGCGTTCGAACATACGAATTTCTATCTCGCCGTGAAACAATAAGCAATAAAATCAGCTTTAAAACAATAAAATCTATAACTATAAGGAGAGTTACTATGATAAAACCCAAAAAAAACCTGCTGATCGTATCCATCGCGCTGTTTGCGCTGTTTTTCGTGTTCACGGTGCTTGTCGCCACCGTAGATAAAGCGGCGGGCAACGCGCCCGGCACAAAAATCGGCTTTTCGCACCTGAATCTCGCGTTTTTCAACGCCACGCACAAAAACGGCGAAATTTCAAAAAGCTGGTATAAACTCACCGAAATTCTCGGCTATCTCGCCTTAGCGGAAGCGGCGGGTTTCGTGGTGTACGGCGTGGCGCAGCTGGTTATGCGCAAGAGCCTGAAAAAAATCGACAAAGATTTATTCGCGCTTGCGGCGGCATACGTGCTGCTCGCGATTTTCTACGTAGCGTTCGAAAAAATCGTGGTGAATTACCGCCCCGTTCTCGAAAACGGCGAAATCGCGGCTTCTTACCCATCTTCGCACACCATGCTCACAATCACGATCGCAAGCACCGGCATTTTCATGCTGCGCCGCAGAATGACCTGCCGTCCCGCGCTCATTTCCGCAGAAACGCTTTCCGGCACGGTAATGCTCGTCATGGTAGTGGGCAGATTGCTTTCGGGCGTGCATTATTTTACGGATATTTTCGGCGGCGTGCTGCTCGCGGCGGCGATCGTAACGCTTTTCGCCGCGTTTCTGCCCGAAAATTCCGCGCAGAATAACGCCGCCGGATCTGAAAAAAGCGAATAAAATCACACGCAAAACCCCGATTATTATTGCGAAATCTGGGTGGCCGTGAAATAAAAATCCGGAAAGTATTAAATAGTAGTTTTCATAGCAGTTTGGTATGACATAAGCCGCGGCGCAAGAATTTGCGCCGCGGCTTTCATTTTTCGCCTTATTCTAAGCCTTCCCCTTGGGGGGAAGGCCATATTATCTGCCTTATTTAAAGGCTTCCCTTGTTACGATGGAAGCCTTTAATTCACCTTTATTTCTCGCCTTATTTCAAAAGCTTTGTCACTTTTGCGGCAACTGTACTTCGGTAGAATCAAAATCGTAAAACTTCGTTTCGTATACGTTCTTGTTTATATCCGTCGCTTTTACGTAAGCAATCAGACCGTTCACGATTTTCACTTCCACGGCGGTATATTTGCTTACGCCGCCCAGAATATAATATTCTTTTCCGCTCGTTTCAAGCACGTCGCTTTCGCCTGTACTGTTAAATACGTACACGCCGTTTTTATCGTCGTAGGTAAACTTCTCGAACAATTCCGAAAGATCGGGGCAGAAGCATATATATTGCATAAACATAGGCTTCCCGTTCAACATCAAACTTTCCGGCAAGTCGCTTGAATAACTTCCGTCCGCCGTCATCCCCACGTAATGTTCTTTGCCGTCTTTATCGTAAACGTACATATCGTACTCGCTACCGCCGTCTTGATATACAAACGCGCCCTGCGCGCCGAGTTTTTGAAAATAAACCTTCTCGCCGCTGTGTTCTTTGTACGTTAAAGAAATTTTTGCGGTAAAATTCTTATACGAAGAAGCCGCAAAAGCATTCGCCCAACCTTGTTCGGAAACTTCTTCCGATTTCAACGCGGCATAATCGGTTTCTTCCGTAAGCTTAATTTTCGGCGCGTTCGGATCAACGGGATTTTTACCCGCTTCTTTCGCCCCGTCGGGAAGCGTAACCGAAGTGCTGCCGAAATCATAAAACGTGGCGGCGAAGTTCTCGCCGTAATTATCCGTGCATTTCACATACGCCAACGCGCCGTTTACGAATTTTGCTTCCGCGTACACATACGTTCTCGTTCCGCTCATGAAAATATCATTCGTAGAAACGCCTTCGCCGCCCTTCGCGTCGAATACGTATGCGCCCTTTTCTTCGCTATATATAAACTTTCCGCAAAACGCCCCGAAATCGGCGCAAATCAACGTATAATCGCAACCCCACGGAATTTCGGCGTATTTTACCGCCTCCCAGCCGCCATTGCTGTCTTCGTAATAAAAAATGTACTCGCCTTTCGCAATCGTTTCAAGATAAGAAGATTCTTCTTCGCTCGTCTTGTTTCCGTTTTCGTCTTCTTCCGTATATACTTGAAGCGTCTGCACGTATTTTCCGTCGTACAAAACGGAAATATCGACTGTCATTTTTCTTCCTTCGTCAATCATTACGGAGTTCACCGTGCAGTTTGTAAACGAATCTTTCGCAAACGCTTTCGCCCACTCGTCGTCGCCGACTTTTTCGGAAACAAGCGCTTCGAAATCCGTTTCTTTCGTAAGCGTTACTTTATCGCCCGGTTGCTCGCCACCGCCTTGATTGCCGCCCTGTTCGCTGCCGCCCTGGTTGCCGCCGCCCTGGTTGCCGCCCGTGGACATACCCGCCGGCAACGTGATCGCGGTAGTGCCGATATTATAGTAAACCGCAGACATTTCGCGCAAAACTTCTTCTTCGCCCGCGCCCGATTTGCCGCTCGCCGCGTAGCCGGCAAACAAGCCGTCAGCGAATTTCATCACACATTCCATGCCGTTCATGGTGTAGGTATAGCCTTTCTTTTCTTCGCTGTACGAAACGTCCGCGAAAGAAATCGAACCAAGCTGCGAAAGAGCCATCGTACCCATTTCGCCCGTCATCATATAATTATATTGCCCGGAATCGCCAAGCTCGTATGCGCCTTCATGCGTTTTTTCGTCGTTTTTGTAGGCGATGCCGTATGCGTTCCACACGTCGTTGGTTTTGGCGAGATACATTTCGTTGCGATCGGTATCGCCCTTCTCATTCTTCGAGTAATCGGAAATATACGCCTTATCGCCCGTGTACTTGTACACCAGAACGTCGAGCGAAGTTTTCGAATCGCGCGTTTGTTTCTCTTCGGTTTTCATCGAAAAGTTGGTGAATTTCTTGAGATCGAACGCCGCTTTCCATGCCGTTTCGTCCGCGATTTTTTCCGATTCCACGGCGGAAATATTCGTATTTTCGTCGATTTTTTTGTCGTCGCCGTCGCCGTCGCCGCCGCCGTCTTTGCCGCACGAAGCGAACGCCGCCGTACACAAAGCCGCGGAAAGCACGCACAAACCGAGCTTTTTCAAAAAGTTACTTTTATACATATAAGTTCTCCTTTTTCGCCGCGAACGCCGCCGAGCGGTTTTTGTTTTGGCTTATGCTTATCCTTACGGATAAGCCAAAACAAAAAATTAGGGCGCGCCCTGAAGCGAATTAAAATTTTTTACGACTTTATTATATCACGATGTTTTTTCAAAAGCAAGCGTTTTACCGCCCGCGACAAAAAAAATATGAAATAATTCGCCTTATTCTTAAAGCCGCGGCGCAACTCTTTGCGCCGCGGCTTTCCGCTAAAATCAAGTTATCCGCAAAAACTTTACTTGTCTTCCACCGTGTGTTCGGGCGAAACTTTCGTCATTCTCTCAAACGGATCGATCTCGTGCCGATCTTCCTGCGCGTCCATAAACTCAATCACTTCGTTATACGTTGCGCCCTTCATCAGCATCGCCACTTCGTCGGTGTAAATCGTTTCCTTTTCCACCAGCACGCGCGACATATTATCGAGTATCGCCCGGTTTTCCGTAAGCAGTTTCACCGCCCGCTCATGCGCCGAAGCCACAAGTTTTCTCACTTCGTCGTCGATCGCCGCCGCCGTTTCCTGCGAGTACCCGTTGCGCGACCCGCCGCCGTATTCGTAGTCCATGCCCATAAACACCGGCTGATCGGAATCATACGCCACAAGTCCGAGCTTTTCGCTCATACCCCATTGCGTAACCATGCGCCGCGCAATGTCCGATACGTGCTGTAAGTCCGCGCTCGCGCCCGTCGTCACGTCCTTGATCACCAGCTCTTCCGCCACGCGCCCGCCGAGCGACATACAAATGTTATCCACAAGCTTATTATACGATACGTCGTTGTCGTCCGTTTCGGGTCGGGTCATCGTGTATCCCGCCGCCTTGCCGCGCGGAATAATCGAAACTTCATGCACCGGATCGCAATGCTTGCACAGGCAAGCCAGCACCGCATGCCCCGATTCGTGGTACGCCGTACACCGCTTATCCGATTCCGTAACAACGCGGCTCTTCTTCTGCGGTCCCATCAGCACTTTGTTGATGCCGTCGTACAATTCGAGATTGCCGATCAGCTTCTTGCCCTTTCTCGCCGTTAAAATCGCGGCTTCGTTTAAAAGATTGGCAAGATCCGCGCCCGAAAATCCCGCCGTAATCCGCGCCACCGTGCGGAAATTCACGTCCGGCGCAATCGGTTTGTTTCTCGCATGCACCTTCAAAATCTGCTCGCGCCCCTTCACGTCCGGCAAATTCACGTTGATCTGTCTGTCAAATCTGCCCGGCCGCAGCAACGCGGGGTCGAGAATATCCGCGCGGTTCGTCGCCGCCATCACGATAATTCCCTCGTTCGTTTCAAAGCCGTCCATCTGCACCAGAATCTGGTTCAACGTCTGCTCGCGCTCGTCATGACCGCCGCCGAGTCCCGCGCCGCGCCGTCTGCCCACCGCGTCGATTTCGTCGATGAAGATAATGCACGGCTGATTTTTCTTCGCCACGTCAAACAGATCGCGAACGCGCGCCGCGCCCACGCCCACGTACATTTCCACGAAATCCGAGCCGGAAACCGAGAAGAACGGCACGCCCGCCTCGCCCGCAACGGCTTTCGCAAACAGCGTTTTACCCGTTCCCGGAGGCCCTACTAAAAGCACGCCGCGCGGAATTCTCGCGCCGAGATCGGAAAAGCGTTTGGGTGTTTTCAAAAATTCCACCACTTCCTGCAACTCTTCTTTTTCTTCTTCCGCGCCGGCTACGTCCGAGAAGCGCACTTTCATGTTGTTTTGCATATGCGCTTTGGTTTTGCCGACGTTCATCACTTTGCCGCCGCCCGCCGCGCTGCGCATAATCAGGTAAAACACCACCGATACAAGCACAATGCCGCCGAGAGTTACCACGCTCGACCAGATATTGCCCGAATTCGGATCGGTATAATTTAACTGAATTATCTTCGAGCCGAAGTCTTTTTCCCATTCTTGAAGCTTAGGATGATCCGCTGTGAAAAAGCTCGGACCGGCTTCCAATTCATAATAACCAATCGATCCGTCGGTATATTTAAAAATGCCCTTAACGTTATACTGATTGACGTGAAGTTCCACAGTACCTTTCTTCACAACATTCGGTTCGTCCGGCTTTAAGTCTTCCACTTTTTCCACAAAAGCGAAATAATCCAAAGTTTCATATCTCGGCGACAAAATGCTGCGGAACAAAAAGAACAGCACGCCCACAAGCAGCAAGCCCAGCACTATCCATGTAATTGTTTTGCTTTTCTTATTCAAAGGTATCTTCTCCTTTCCCGCCCGAAATTCCGCGCCGCGCGCGAATAAATCGGGCTGCTCTTTTTAACATTTTAACACACGCCGCCGAATTTTTCAAGCGTTTGGCGGCGCAAACCCCGCTTTTTTATCAATATTTGGAAAAACTTCACAAATCATACACACGCGCCGCGTGTTTCACAAAACTCAGCGTCCTTTTGGCGTAAAAATTGCCGTTTTCCCACAAAAAACGTCTTATTCGTGTACCAGTACGGCTTTAATGCGGCGGATTCCCGCGCCGCTCGACTGTTCTTTCACGATTTTGAATTTGCCGAGTTCGCCCGTGCTTTCCGCGTGCGGACCGCCGCAGATTTCGCGCGAGAAATCGCCGATCGAATACGTCTTCACCACTTCGCCGTACTTGCTTTCGAAAAGTCCCGTAAAGCCTTCTTCTTTGGCTTCGGCAAGCGAAATTTCTTTCATCACCACGGGAATATTTTCCCTGATTTTCTCGTTCACGAGATCTTCCGTGGCTTTGATTTCTTCTTCCGTCATCGCCCGCGGGAAGTTGAAATCGAAGCGCAGCCGCTCTTCGGTAATGTTCGAGCCTTTCTGATTCACGTCTTCGCCGAGTACCTTTTTCAGCGCGGCGTGCAGAAGGTGCGTAGCCGTGTGCAATCTCGTGGTTTCCACCTTGTGATCGGCAAGGCCGCACGCGAATTTGCCTTCGCTCCCCGCTTTGCTCTTTTCCTGATGTTCTTTAAACGCCGCTTCGTATGCCGCCACGTCTACGGTAAGGCCGCGTTCTTTCGCCATTTCCGCCGTGATTTCCACGGGGAAGCCGTAGGTATCGTACAAATGAAAAGCCTGCTTGCCGCCGATCACCGTTTCGGGTACGTACGCGGGATCTTTCGCGCTCATAAACGCGTTTTTGCGCTCGATGCCGTTCACGCATTTTTCGAATTCTTTCAACCCCTGTTGCAGCGTTTTCGAGAATTTCGCTTCTTCCGTATTCAGCTCTTCCGCAATGCGCGCCTTGTTGGCTTCCAGCTCGGGGTACACCGCTTTGTACTTTTCCACATACGTTTCCGCGATCTTATAAAGCGCGCCTTCGGGCAGCTCGATTTTGCGCCCGTACCGCACCGCGCGGCGGATAATGCGCCGCAGAATATACCCCTGATCGGTGTTCGAAGGCGAAATTCCCTTCTCGTCGCCGATCATAAACGTAGCCGTGCGCACGTGATCGAGAAGCACACGAAACGCCCGCGTCACTTCTTCGTTTTCGCCTTACTTTCTGCCCGTCAGCTCTTCGATTTTCGCGATTGCGTTTTCGAAAAGATCGGTTTCGTATACGCTCGACTTGCCGTTTAAAACGCACAGCGCGCGTTCAAGCCCCATGCCCGTATCCACGTTCTTCTGCTTCAATTCTTCAAACTTGCCCTCGGCGGTTTTGTTGAAACGCATGAATACGTCGTTCCAGATTTCAAGAAACGCCCCGCACGAACAGTCGGGGTTGCACGTCGGCGAGCATTTCGGCTTGCGGATCACGAACATTTCCGTGTCCGTACCGCAAGGGCCGGTAAGTCCCGCAGGCCCCCACCAGTTGTTTTCGCGCGGCATGAAGTAAATGCTTTCTTTTTTAATGCCTGCCTTTTCCCAAAGCTCGGCAGTCTCGTCGTCGCGCGGGGCGGTTTCGTCGCCCGCAAACACCGTTACGGCAAGCTTGTCGGAAGGGATATGCAGATACTCCGCGCCCGTTAAAAACTCGTAAGACCAGGGAATCATTTCTTTTTTGAAATAATCGCCGAGCGACCAGTTGCCGAGCATTTCGAAGAACGTGCAATGCCGTTCGTCGCCCACGTCGTCTATATCGCCCGTGCGCACGCACTTCTGCACGTCGGTGAGCCGCTTGCCCGCCGGGTGCTTCTCGCCCAAGAGATACGGCACGAGCGGGTGCATGCCCGCCGTGGTGAAAAGCACGGTGGGATCGTTTTCGGGAATCAGCGAGGCGGAAGGGATCACCTTATGCCCGCGTTTCTCGAAAAAGCTGAGATACATTTCGCGCAAACTTTCGCTTGTATATTCTTTCATATCGGTTTTACCTCTGTTAAAATTCGTTGTTTTATGTTCGCTTGCGGCTCAGATTTTCGATAAATCGTAGCCGTCTTTTTTGTCTTTCACCGCGTAGCCGAGTGCCGCGAGTTTTTCGCGCAGCTCGTCGCTTTTCGCCCAGTCTTTCGCCGCACGCGCCGCCTTTCTCTCTTCCGCAATCGCAAGCACGGCTTCGGGAACGGTTTCTTCGTGTGCCTTGTCGTACCACGCGAGATAATCGCAAGGCTTCTTTTCGAATAAACCGAGCAGAGAATAGGTTTTTTGCACCTGCCTTGCAAGCGCGATCGCCCTGCCGTTTTTCGCCGCGAGATCCGCGCGGATTTCTTTGAAAATCGCAAACAGATCGCTTAAAGCAAGCGCGGTGTTGAAATCGTCGTCCATCGCCGC
>CALARO010000277.1 GCA_937888935.1 uncultured Clostridia bacterium | reverse complement strand
TTCTTAAACTATGGGTTTATTGCGTTTTGCTTTTAATTCATATATCCTTTATTTTTCCGTCCGCTTTATATATACTTTTAACACAGCTTTTCGACAATATTCTCAAATATATTTTTGACAATGTTGTATTTGATATTACTATTTTGCTTGACTTCTTTCTTTTTCTGTGCTAAAATATTCTCAAATAAATCTTTGACAATCTTTTATTTGATAACAGGAGTATAAGTTATGTTTATCGGTCGAAAAGAAGAATTAAAAGAATTACAATCCCGCTACCAGACCGCTCATTTTGAAATGGGCGTAATCTATGGCGCTCGTCGAATCGGAAAAACTTCACTCATAAAAGAATCGATAAAGGACCAGCGAGCATTTTATTTCCAAGCCAAAGAATCCAATGAGTACGACAATCGCAGAGCCTTTTCTTTACAAATAAATAAGCTTATAGGCATTCCGTATACCGTTATTTATCCTACTTTTTCGGACGCTTTTGATGAACTTATCAAATATGCAGGAAACGAACCTTTTGTCATTGTTATAGATGAAATCGCTTACCTTGCCAATGCAGATAAAGGCTTTTTATCCGAATTGCAATTTTGTATCGATGATAAATTTAAAAACACAAAAATCAAGCTCTTGCTCTCCGGCAGCAACATTTCTTTTATGAAAAATATATTGAAAGATAAGCGAGCCCCGCTCTTTCAAAGAAGTACCTTCCGGATGCACATCACAAAATTGTTATTCTCTGATGCCGTATGCTTCCTGAACGGGCTTGAAAATGAAGAAAAAATAAAATATCTTTCCATCTTCGGAGAGCATCCTTTCTACTTAGAAATGATAGACAAGGAAAAAAGTTTCGATGAAAACGTCAAATCGCTTCTTTTCAGTAAATTCGGCAATTTACTGGATGCCCCCGATAAAGTTTTGCCGAGTGCATCTTCCGACCAGACAAACTATAATACTATCTTGAAAGCAATAGCAAACCGCAAACGTTCTAACAAAGATATCGCAAGTTACTTAAATAAAGACGATAATTATGTCGCCGCTTATCTCCCTCGATTAGTAGAAAACGAGACCATCGAAAAGCGAACGGCATTCAACCGTAGCCAAAAACTTAACTATTACGAAATTTCGGATAACCTGATTCGCTTTTGGTATCGTTTTATCTTCGACAGACAAGAAGAAATAGCCCTCGGCTTGGGCGATGTTTTGTTTGATGAATGCAAAGCGGAAATTGACGACTTTATAGCTCACGGCTTCGAAGATGTTGCAATAAGTTTTCTCACAGAACAAAACGGCAAAGGGTTACTTCCCTATTATTATGCTCCAATCCGCAACTACAAAGTAGACAACTCGAAATTAGGGCGTTCTATTGAATTGGATGGACTTGCCGAAGGTCTCGGGAAAAACAGTAATTGCTTGTTAGTCGTTGAATGTAAATACCGCAAAACACCTTTTTCTGTTGCAATGTTGGAACAATTAAAAGAAAGCGTTTCCATTTTCGGCGGATATACCACAATCGATTACTACTTGTTTTCAAAATCGGGGTTTACGCCGGAAATAATGAAACTTTCGGATTCATCCTTGCATTTTATATCTCTTGACAGCATGTTTTCTTAATAACAACCGCTGAAAACAATTCAAAAAAATCGGTTACTTTTGCACTTGATTCCTTTAAAATACGACATAAAAGTGCAACCAAATGCATTTTTAAGTCGTATTTTTCTATCATTTAATCTGATTATCACATTTAATCATTTATAAAAATTCCCGAAAATCGATCTCACAACCGATTTTCGGGAATACTTTTAATTTTCGATATTTTTCCACACTTTATGCGGAACGGCTTTCGCTTTTGAATTTATCTCCTCATTCAAGGGTAAATCGCCTATATTTACCGAATCGGCGTCGATGACAATCGACGCAAAATTTTTGCATTTCGGGCAAGTTATTTCTGCTTTCGTTCCGGGTGAAGCTTTCATTAAAAGCCTTCCGCAATTTTTGCACGTTACGTATCTTAAATCAATTTTCATAATCTTTCAAAATATAAAATTTTATTCTATTCTTAATCGCAATCAGACTTTTTTAAATTGACAATATGCCCACTGCTATCGCGCCTACGGCAACGCCGAGCCATTGCGTAAAGCGCATTTTTTCTTTGAAAACAAACACCGAAAAAAGCGTTGTAACCGCCAGCCCGCCGACGGCGATCACAGGATAAATTAAGCTCGGCGAAAGCGTTGAGGTTGCCAGAATAATCACGAACAAATTCAATAAAAAATTGCAAACGCCCGCTATCAGAGGAAAAATGCCGCTTGATTTAATCATTTTTAAAGATTGTTCGTGCGGCTTGCTTAACCAGAAAAACAAACAAAATACTGCCGAAATACCGCAAGCGATCATCATAAGTTCGCCGCCGTATTTTCCGTCAAATTTCATTTGTTGCGTTTTTTGAATAATCGAACACCCCGCGTTACCGATAAACGCCGTTATCACAAAAAGCAACCATTTAAAGTTAATTTTATGCTCTTCGTCCGTTTTCTTTTTATAAAGGCATAAAAACAAAGCGACTGCCACCAACAGCAAACCGATAGCGGTTAAACAAGAATTTCTTTATCCAGCGCGAGCCAGTCGCCGTATTCCTGCCCCGAAGCGATCAGCCCGTCTTGCATCGTCTGTTCGCGCCGCGCGATAAATTTTCGCATCGCTTCGAAATTATCTTCGAGAAACGATTTGTCGCCGTACATACGATACAGATACCACGGTGCCATCGTGATTACGTCCGACCACATCGCGCCCGTATGATACCACTGCAATACGTTGGGGGATACGTGCGGTATTTCGCCGTTTTCGAGCTGATCGTCGTGAAGCGTTTTCAGCCACTTCTTCATAAATTTGCGGATATCGTAGTTGTACGCCGCCGTGCGGCAGAACGCGTTGATATCGCCCGTCCAGCCAAGCCGTTCGTCCCGTTGCGGTTGCCTTTAATATCACGCTTTGCGCCGCGCTCAACACAATTTTTTGTTCGAGTTCGAATACACTTGCTTTTTCTTTGATTCCGATGAATTTTCCATTTAACATTTTTTAATTCTCTCCGTCCGCCCGTATAGCCTTACCCTAAGATCGCTTTATCCAGAAACTCGACGGTCGGCTCGCCCTTTACGCCTTCCGCTTCGAATAAAATCAACTCGTTTTCACCCGTTTTCAACACGTTTTTCGGTACGTACAGCGTTTTTTGCGGTCCGATTTCCCAATATCTTCCGAGATTAAACCCGTTCAGCACGGCAAATCCCTTTTTGAAATTGTCCGCGCATAAAAACGTATCGCGCGGCTCGCCCTGCACGGTAAAATTAAATTGATAAAACGTTTTTGCGCCGCCCGCCGCGCCGCTTCGAAACGCCAGTTTATGCAAATTATCCATCGGCAACGCATACGCTTCCCAGCCGAAATGCACTTTTCCGTTAATCAGGCATCTGCCCGCTATGCCCTTTTTGCGCATCATTTTCGGTCCGAAATTCGTTCTGCCCATATTTTCGCATACCACGGAAAGCTTATCGCCTTTTTTCGCCGAAAACACCGCTTCGTACGGCGGATCGTTTACGTATACCACGCCTTTGAAATCGTTATTTACGTACACCTGCGCCCTGTCGCCTATACTTTCAAACGAGATTTTCGCGTTCTCGTAATCGCGGTTTAATTCCGTTCGATACACTATATACCCGTACCCCGCCCCGTAATCTTCCATACACTTCGGCACTTCCGTGAAAATCGGCGCGGACAGATTTCCAAGATTTTCAAACAGATCCGCGCTCGCCGCCGCAAACACTTTTCCGTAAGCCGCCTTTTCGCGATTCTTCGGCACGGGCGGCAATGTTTTATTCGTGTGCTTTGCGATTACTTCGCGCACGGCGAGGTACTTTTCGGTAACGTCGCCGCACTCGCTTAAAAGCGCGTCGTAATCGTAACTCGTTACGTCCGGCGCGTATTTTTCGTAGTGGTTAGCCCCGCTCGTAAACCCGAAATTCGTGCCGCCGATGAACATATACATATTCAGACTGCCCTTTTTCAGCATATCGTCTACGACTTTCGCGTAATCTTCCGCGCTCGTGGCGTGATGCTTTTCGTCGCCCCACGCGTCGAACCAACCGTTCCACATTTCCATACACATTTTGGGCGAATCGGGGAATAATTCGTCGTGCGATTTGAAGTTTTCCGCCACGCGGCTGCCGAAATTTAGCGTGGAAAAACATCCGTCCGTCGTGCCGTCGAGAAGATCCGTTTTACTTGTTCCGTCCGAAGTAAAAAGCGGTACGTCGATGCCGTTTTCGCGATAGATTTTCACAAGCGAGGCGAGATATTTTTTATCGTCGCCGTAATAGCCGTATTCGTTTTCCACCTGCATCATAATCACATTGCCGCCGTTTGTGCAAAGCAGCGGGCGCACTTCGTCGAACACGCGGCGCAAATAGCGGGTGAAATGTTCCATATACACGGCGTTGCCGCAACGAATTTCCATATTGGGAAGCGTCTGCAACCACCACGGCAGCCCGCCGAATTCCCATTCCGCGCAGATATACGGACCGGGGCGAACGATCGCCATCAGCCCGTGCGCCTGCGCTTTTTTCAAAAACGCGGCGATATCGAGCATCCCCGAAAAATCGTATTCGCCGATTTTTTTCTCGTGCATATTCCACGCGCAGTACGTTTCCACCGCGTTGCAACCGAGCGCAACCATTTTTTCGAAAATATCGTCCCACGTATCGGGGAAATTCCGGAAATAATGCACCGCGCCCGAAATAATTTGAATCGGCTCGCCGTCTGCGATAAAATGTTTGCCCTGTATTTCAAATTTCATAATTTTACAACCAAAGCTCTTTATTTCGCCGCAACAAAATACGGCAATACCCCGATCGGCGCGTCGACTTCCGCCGTTACGCCGCCCGCGTACTCTGTTTCGCCGAGATAAAGCCATTTTCCTTCCGGCAACACTACTTTTCGCTTTGTAACGCCTTTTTCCGTTACCGGTGCGACGAGTATTTTGTCGCCGAGCATAAACTCGTCTGATATTTTTTCATAGCCGCAACCCGGGTATTGATATGCCAGATGTCTTACAATCGGCTCGCCCGTTTTTGCCGACGTCTTCACGTTTTCGACGATATACCCCGAATAACGCGCGTGCAGATCGGCCGCCGCTTTGCAAAGCTTCTGCCCGTTTTTGCTTAAAACCCGCCACGGCGCCCACGAAAACTGCATCATCGGGAACAACGCCGATACCTGCGCCATTCTCACGAACAACTCTTCGTCGATTCTGAAATTCGGATCGTAATTTGCGTGAAATTCTCCGCCGCCGATCATATCGGGGCAAATAAACGGATGTCCGATCAACCCTTGCATTAACGCGGCGGGGATCATCGAATCTATGCCGTTGCCTTGCCATTCGTGATTTCTGTCGCAAAGCCGCTGTATGCTCGGTTTTCCGCCGCCCCCGAACGTATCTTTATATTCGTGAAATTCGAATTCAAGCCCGAAATCGTTCCACGCGCGATTCAGTTCTTCGGGAGAATACCCGCTTTGCCTGCCGTTTACTACGTTTTCGGGCAAGAGAGATACCATATCGCCGCCGTCGAATTTAAAGCCGTCTACGCCGTAATCCGCCATAAGCTTTCTGAGAATGCCGCCAAGAAAATCGCGATCGGCTTTTTTCGTCAGATTATAAGTTGCGCTGTACCCGTTCCACCAGCGGACAATACTCGCCGAGCCGTCGTCGTTGCGCAACAACTTTTTGCTTTCCCCCGGATTTGCCCCGTCGTTTTCGGCGAAACAAAAATCTCTTCCGTCGGCGGTAACGTACGGCACAATCCAAAGCATAACGACGAATCCCAGCGCATGAAGTTCGCGGATCATCGCTGCGGGATCGGGAAATTTCGCAAAATCCCACTTCCATATGCCGTATCTCGTGTGCCACCCTTCGTCGATGATCAGTATGCCCGGTTTGTACCCGTTTTCGATGATTTTACGGGCGTAATCAAGCACTTTTTCCTGCGTGGGCGTGTAGTCGAATTCCATCCACGTATTATATTGCGCCGTTTCGAAAAATTTCAGGTTCGGCACTTTTCCCGAAAACGGAAAATGCGCTTTCATCGCGTTCAGATAGGCGTCTTTTAAAGTTTTTCCGCTTTCGTCCAGCAGAATTTCGCAATCGCCTTCCGCCCTGATCAAGCCGTTTTTCGCCGAAACGGAATACGGCTTTTCGCCCCAAATATATCTGCCTTTATCGGATATATACAGCGGCATAATCTGATTCGCCGCCCGGTACATATTCAACGAGTATTCGCTGTTTTTATCAATCGGCATTTTTGTGCAATAATTCAGCGCGGATCCGCCCCACCAGCACTCGCCGTCAAGCATTTTTACTTCTATTTTCATAAACCGATTCCTACTCTATCGTCAGATTGATTTTTTGGCAATCTTCACTGTTTGCGCCCACGTACGCTTCGCACCTGCCTTTTGCGCGCTCGGGTTGCAGCGCCGCGGTGCGGATAATACCGAGCCGATCCGGGTCGAGTACGAATTTCACCGTTTTGCTTTCTCCCGCCCGCAAACGCACTTTTTCGAACGCGACAAGCGATTTAACGGGGCGGATCGGCTTGCACGAATTTTGCCTGAAATACGCTTGTACGATTTCCGCGCCGTCCCGTTCGCCGATATTCGTTACGCGCACCGAAATCTCTATTTTGTCGCCCTTCCCGATTTTCGTCTTTTCTGCACGGAGATCCGAATATCCGAATTTCGTAAAGGTAAGTCCGTAGCCGAAAGGATAGAGCGCGCCTTCTTCGCAATCGCGGAATTTACAACGACACCCCTGCCCCGCAATATAAGGTCTGCCCGTATTGAAGTGCGAATAATATACAGGGCATTGCCCCGTTTCGCGGGGGAAAGAAGCGGTAAGTCTTCCTTCCGGCGCGAAATCGCCGCATAAAACGTTTGCGATCGCCCTACCGCCGACGGATCCGAGATGCCAGCATTCCGCCAGCGCGTTTACGTCGCTATTGATCGCGCTCAAAGCAAGCGGTCTGCCGGACAGAATCAGCGCAACGACGGGCAGTCCGGTTTTTTTCGCCGCCCGAATCATCGCTACGTCTTCGTCCTTCAACCCGATAAACGCGCGCGAAGCGGCTTCCCCGCTTTCACGATTTGTCTCGCCGACTACGCATATAATCGCGCCGTATCCGTTTGTATCGCCGCTTGAAACATCCGCAAGAAAATCGGCGGAATCGGCATAATCGGCGGAAAATTTTTCGCGGATACCGCTCAGTACGTCTATCGTGCTTTCCTGCGTTTCCGGGAAGCACCAGCACCCCATCATCGTGCGCTTATCCGCGGCGAGTTTACCGAGAACGAGAACTTTTTCTCCGCGTTTCAGCGGAAGCGTTCCGTCGTTTTTGAGCAACACGATCGCTTTTTGCGCCGCTTCGAGCGCGACGTCGAGTTTTTCCCGCGTGTACAAATCTTTCCCGCGCGACAGATCGGCGTAGGGGCGTTTGAACAGTCCGAGCCGATATTTAAGCGTAAGCACCTGCTCGCACAATTCGTCTATGCGTTTTTGTATTTTTTTATTTTTTTTCGCAAGGGAAAGCAGGAAGGTATCGTAAGCATGCCCCATCATATCCACGGTTACGCCCGCTTTCGCCGCTTCGGCGGCGCAATCTTCGCGATTTTCGCAATACCCGTGATATTCGGCTTCGGCAACCGCCGCCCAATCGCTTACCACCACGCCGCGAAATCCCCATAATTTTCGTAAAACCCCGTCGATAAGCGGCGCGTTTACGGTGCAGGGCGTGCCGTTCAGATCGTTGAACGCCGTCATCACCGTGAAAACGCCCGCGTCTACGGCGGCTTTGTAAGGCGGCAGATACGCGTTGTAAAGATTATTATCGGAAAGCTGAACGGTGTTGTAGTCTTTGCCGCTTTCCGCCGCGCCGTAACAGGCGAAATGCTTTACGCACGCGGCAACGTGTTTTTCATCGATATTTCCGCTCCCCTGAAACCCTTTCACCCTTGCGGCGGCAAAAAGCGAGCCGATATACGGATCTTCCCCCGCGCCTTCGGCGATTCTGCCCCAGCGCGCGTCCCGCGCGATATCCGTCATCGGAGCAAACACCCACTTAACGCCGCAGGCGGAAGCTTCGTCGGCGGCGATTTCCGCCGTTTTTCGAGCAAGTTCCGGTTCGAACGAACAACTTTCCGCAAGCGGTATCGGGAAAACCGTCTTTAACCCGTGGATTACGTCTTCGGCAAAAATCAACGGTATGCCGAGCCGCGATTCTTCCACCGCGATACGTTGAAGTTTATTACATCTTTCGGGATCGTGCAAAGAAAGGAAAGAGCCGGCTCTTCCCTCTCTTGCCATTTCTTCGTATCCGCTTTCATCCGTCGTGCCGTAAATCGAAGCCCCCACCTGATTGAGTTGCCCGATTTTTTCTTCAAGCGTCATTTCGCGCATAAGAAGCCGCGCTTTTCGTTTACACTCTCTTTCTTTCATAAGTCAACCCTTTTTTTCGTAAAGAGTACGAGCCGCCCGCCGTTTCACAGGTGGGCGGCTCGCCGCTGTCGATTCAAATTATTGAATGTCTGTCGGATTTAATTTCGTCCATACGTCGTTGGCATAACTATTTCCTATTGCGTAAGAAATATCGCCGAACGTTGCCGCAGCGTTTTTGGCCGCCGCCAAACCGAACGAATATACTTGCGCTTTCGCGTCATCTTTATACAAGATAGGCTGTTCGGATTTTCCTCCGTCTGCGTTTATATGCCACGCGTCGTAAAGTTTCTTGGCTCCATTCTCGCCGATTTTAACGGCGAATCTCTTTTTGGTGTTATTAAAATATTTACATACAACCGTTACCGTCGTTTCGCCGTCGGGCAATGCGTCGGCGGAGAAACCGTCGTAATTGTACATTCCCCAAGCCGCTTCTGAATTCTTCTCGTTTACATTCCACGCCCTGAGAATCAATCTGGTGCCGCCGGTCTTCTTCGTTTCAGTAAACAGAGAATACTGATAACCGTCTGTTTCGATATACGGCGCGCCGACTAATGCGCCGCCTTTTACCGACGTTTTAAAGCTCAGCACGAACCCTTCGCCGGACGCCGTAACGGCATTTTGGAAACGACGATGCGTGCCGTAATCGTTGTCCGCCCCTGTCCACGAAACCGTTCCGTTTTCGCCGTAAGTTACGCCTTTTTCGTCGATTGCGCCTTTATCGTCGATTAAGCCGAATGCAGTAAAGTTTACGGACTGATCCGAATAATCGCCGTTTACGGTTTGCTTTTCAAGCACTACGTCCTTCATCACGCTGCTTTGCACGGTGATATCGTAAGTGCCGTAAGCAAGCGCATATTTGCCGTCTTCGCCCGCGGTAATTTCTTTTCCTTTCGCAAGCACGGTGAGCGTATCTTTCGTTTTGTAATCGTAGCCGTACGCGTTTGCGGGATAGTTCGCGGTGAGCGCGACGGCTTTCGTCGGCGCGGAAAGGTTCGCAAATTCTTTGCCTTCCGGTTTTACGGAAGTATCCACGTAATTATACGCGTGGATCACTTTATTTTCCAACGCGATCCCGTCGTTTACTTTTTCCACGAGCGCGGAATACTCTTTCGCCGTTTTCACCACGATCGGATATTCATCCGTGCCGAGCCAATTGTAGGCGGTGTTTTCCAGCATCGCCGCCGCATAGTCCACATGATTTTCGCTGTAAAGCAACGCGCGGTTGGCGATATCGTAGTAATTGCCGTATAAGTTTTCTTTCAAGCCGGCGGTATAAAGCACTTCTTCGCCTTTCGTAATCAGCGCAACGGCGGTATAATTGATCTTTCTGTTCGCTTCGAGAATGTCCTCCACACAGCCGTTGGCATACCAGAAATCGCCCACCTGAAAAATCTTGCTTTCTTCTACGTTTACAAGAATTTTCTTTTCCATACCGAGATAGTTTTCTTCCGGCATAAGAGCTTTCGGCGCGATCACAAACGAAAGTTTTACTTCGTTTTTCTCATCGTCATCGACGATTTCTTTTTTGATTGTTTCGTTCATTTTCACCACGAAACGCATACCGCCTTTTCCGTTCAGGCGCAAGCCTACGCCGTACTCGTCGTCCATTTCGAACGTAACGGGTTGCTCTTCGGCTTTCGTATGCAAACTCGAAGGCAAAATCGCGGCGGATAAGCCCGCAAGCATTGCGCCGCCCGCCAAAGCGATGATAACGCGGTTTTTTACAACATTTTTCTTGATTTCTTTCATTTCTGTTTCCTCCTGCATTAAACGGTTGCTTCCTGAATTGTTCCCCATTCGATATCTCGTTCTACGTTATCGTAATCGGGATTGCCGACAGACGACGTTCTGATTACGTCTTTATCGGACATGTCTATGATTGAAATTTCAATCTTTTTATACGCTTTCATTATTCTATTCTCCTTCAGTTTTTATTAAGATTGCGGTTTAAAGCCTATGGTATAATCTTCCGCAAGTTCCCATTTCGCGGTTAACGTAACGTTTGATTGTACGGTGTCGTTCGAAAAATTCCACTTCGTTTCGCCGTTATACCACCCGAGAAAGGAATACTGCCGCTGCAAAGTTGCCTTTTGCGGCGTGGCAGGCTCGCTTATTTTTTCGCCTTTTTTCACTTTTACGGCTTGCACAGCCGTGCCGCCGTCGGAATCGAACGAAACGGTGTAAGTCGTTGTTGTTCCCGGTCTTTGCCCGGGCTTGCTTTCTCCCGGCTTCTGCGTGGGAACTACCACGGATATATATCCGTCGTTCTCGCTACTGCCGCAGGACGAAAAAGCCATTCCCGCCGAGAATATCGCCGTAAAACAAAGCGCTGCCGCCAATGCCTTCTTCATATTCATTTCCTTTTACCTCCTTATTAAAATGTAAAAATCACAATCGGTGCGTTTAAAGCCGTTCTATCCGTATTCAATGCCCATCGATCTTTTCTCCTTTTTCCGTTTTTTTAATTTCATCCGACAACGGACGATTTCGCGAGAGAAAGAAACGCATCCCGCGCGAAGTCATCTCCTACGGCGTACCCCGCAGATTGAAATTTTGCAGCCATATCGGGCGCAATAATGCCGAGCAGCCGCGCCGCGTCCGTGCCGAACATCCAATACGGCATCGCCTGACCTTTTTCCGTGCCGCCGTCCGCTTTGGTGTTCATATCCACCAGGCGGGTCTGCTGATTTTCACCCTCGCCCACGGAAAGAAGAAGCACGCCGCAAGTTACATTTGTAGGCACAACTTTGCCGCCCACCTGTTTATCCACGGTGATTTGTTGCCCTTTTACAAGATTTCCCTCCTGATTTTTCACAAGCTTGCCGTCTTTCGTCTGCGTATTTAAAAACGCAACGGTAACGGGAACGGGTTTTTCGGGATCGCCGCCGTTGGCATAGTCGAATTCGAAGCTGTACTCCCGCATCGCGCCGAGCCGTCCGTCTTTGGCCTGTTTTTTGCCGTCCCAATAAGAAAACGAAAGATATACGTGATTTTTATCGGTAACTACGCCCTTGCCGTCTTTCTTTATATAAGTACAAATTTTCACGCCCACGCCGTCGGTACGCTTTAAATAAATCGCGCCCATATCGAAGTAGTTCGCCTGCTTGCCGGCTCTGCCCGCTACGGTTTTCACCACAAACCCCGAAGAAGCGCGCGCAGGTTGCCCGTCTGCCTGCGCAAACAACGTTGCCGTATCGGCGGCTTTCTGAATTACAAACGATCCGTCGTCGTTCTTCTGCCCAACAAGGTCTTCGCCGAGAAATTTCGGCATATACAGTTTTACCGTTCCCACGTCGGCGTCGGCGTTGAAATCGCAGAGCGTTTTTCTCACATTGCCGAAATACCGACTTTCTACAATCAACACGCGTTCGCCCGTACTTTCGGGAAGCTCGATTTCAAACGACGTTGCGCCTTTTGCCAGGGTTTTTGTGAAAACGCCCGAACGAACCGTCACTTCGTCCGCGTCGGCAAGATTGTTTCCGTATACGGCTTGCGGATATTCGATTTTTCCCGTCACCTTATGTTTTTTGTCTTCTTTCGCGAAAACGGCGGAAATCGTTGCGTTCTTTCTGATATCGGTAAGCGAATATACGTAAGATCCGCCGTCTTTCCGCATGAATTCGGTAACGTCTT
>CALARO010000276.1 GCA_937888935.1 uncultured Clostridia bacterium | reverse complement strand
TTTCGCCACCGAAGGCAGCACTTCTTCCTGCAGCCATACGCCTTCGAGAAGTTTTTTCACCGACGTGGACGAAGAAGAATTGGGCGTAAGCTTCGTAACTTCGGCTACTTCGCTCTGATAAATGAAGCCCGAATCTTCTATTCTGCCGCCCGGCGCGAAAAACCACACCGCGCCGTCTTTCGGCACAGCCGCCGGGGTATACGAATCGAAAATACAAAAGCCGTAACCCGTTTCGTCGCCCGAATAGTCTTTCGTTTTCATAATCTGAAGCTGATCTTCCCCGCCGTACCCCAGCGCGGTGAGCGCGGTATCGAGAAACACCGGCGCGTCGCTCACGATCAGGGTTCTGAAAGAAGTATCGTGCTTTACGTTGTAAATAATGATTTCGTCGTCGGAAACGAGCGCGTCTTCGCCTTCCAGCACCACGCGCAGCGACTGATATTCTTTGCTGCCGCCGCAATTCACCGAAAACGCGGTGCTTTTTTCGAGAATTTTATCGTTGAAATCAGTTTTATCTTCGGGAATCGCCACGGGATCGGCTACGCCTTTCACCGTAACGGTGCTTCTGCCGATCGGCGTTCCGGAATTGTTTCTGTACACCGCGACGGTGACTTCCGCCGTATCGCCGTACACGATCGCGTTGCCTTCCACAACCATATTGCCGTCAACGTCTGTATTCACCTGCGCGCCGAGAAGAGCGCGGTTGGTTTCGCTTTCGGAAAGGTTGATATACTCGGCGTTCTGCACGTTTTCGAACGTTTTATCGGAAAAAAGATACACTTTCAGCGAAGCGTTTTCGTCAAAATATTTCTGCGCTTCTTCCAGCGCGTCGGCATAATCCGCCGTGCCTTGCGAAGCTTTCGTTTCGGAAAGCATTTCGAGCGCGCGTTCGGAATCGGTGAAATCTTTAAACACCACCGACGTGGTTTCGCCCGTGCAGATCAATGTGAACGAGCTGCCGTTCTTCGCCCCCGAAATCAGCGCGGAAATCTTCTCTTTGCCGCGTTCGAAGCGCGTAACGCCGTCGGTTTCGATGCTCATACTGCCCGAGCCGTCTAAAATAAAGCAATAATCGCGCGCCTGACCTTTGAGCGCGAACACGGGGCGCGCCGTTGCAAGCGATATGCAGATCACGATGAGAATCTGCAAAATCAGGCTGATCAGTCCGTTGATGCGGCTGATGGGGTTTTTCCGCTTTAAGAATTTTTCGGAAAGTTCCCACAGATACGTGGACGGGATCGTCTGCTCGGTGTATTTATTTTTAATGATATAGATGATTATCAGGACGGGTACGCCGATCAGTCCCAATAACCCCAGGGGATAAAGAAAGCTCACTTTACCACCTCCATATTGGCAAGTTTGCCGAAGAAAATCTCGCCGGCGGATTCTTCGTCGGATACGAGAAGATAATCTGCGCCGCGCGCCGCGCAATAATCGCGGATTCTGCCCGTGGCGTATTCCACCGCCTTTTTATACGCCTGTATGATCTCGCGCGTGATATTCTTACGATACGCGCGCGTGAGATTTTCCGAATCGAAAAAGTGCATTTTCCCGCGAGATTTCGGGTTGGTTTCCTCTTTGGAAAGCACCTGCACGCAAAGAACGTGTCTGCGCTTGCCCGCGAGATAATCAATCGCCGCTTCGTAGTCGCTGTCCGTAAGAAAATCGGAAATAATCACGGAAAGTCCGTCGCCGTAACCCACGCCGGAAAGCGGTAAAATCGCGTCGGAAAGGCGACTGTCGCCCGTAAACTCGATTTCGTTGAGTTTGCCGATATTGCTCAGATACGCCTCTTTGCCGGACATATTTTCGATGATCTCTTCCGTCTGATCGCCGTGGATCGCGTAAATTGATACCTTGTCCATCTCGCCGATGGAAAGATAGGCGAGCGTGGCGGCGATTTTCAGCGCCTGTTCCGCTTTGTGCGCCTTGCCGAATTCCATCGAACGGCTCGCGTCGATATAGATACGGGTGTGCAGTCTGCGCTCGTCGAGATACAGTTTCGTATACAGTTTTTCAAAGCGCGCGTAAGCGTTCCAGTCGATCTTCGTGATGTCGTCGCCGGGGATATATTCCCTTAAATCGGCGAACTCGCACGAAGAGCCGTAGGACTTGCTTTTATGATTTCCGCCGAACATACCCGCGACGTTGTTTTTAACGAGAATCTGCAACAATTCGATTTCTTGCAGAAACTCGTCGGTGATTGCTAATTTGCTCATTCCATACTACCCGTAGCACTCTGTTGAGTAACATTTCTTCCGCTTGCCGCGCGCTTCCGCGCCGCGATACGATTTATTTGCAAAGCTTTTTGTTCTCTTCGAGAAGCAGCCCGATCACGTTGTCGATGGTAAGCCGCTCGTTGATCGCCGCGTAATTCACTTTCACTCTGTGACGAAGCACGGGATAGGCGAGCGCGTCGATATCCGCGTAAGAAACGTTATAATTGCCGTTCATCAGCGCGCGCACCTTCGCGCAGGTGATCAGCGCCTGCGCCGCGCGGGGCGAAGCCCCGTATTTGATATACTTTTTCGCCGTGGACGAAGTTTTTTCAAGCTCGGGGTGCGTGTTCGATACGAGCGACACCGCGTAGTTTAAAACGTCGTCGATCACGGGCATGTTTTTCGCCAGCTCGCGCATTTCAAGCACCGTTTCGCCGTCGATGATCTTGATCGCGGTCTCAACGCCGAGCTCGCCCGGG
>CALARO010000275.1 GCA_937888935.1 uncultured Clostridia bacterium | reverse complement strand
TTTCGATCAGGAAGCCGCAAACCGCCGTTTTCACAAGTCCCGCTTCCACAATGCCCGCGGTGGAAGCGTGCGAACGGTGCGCCGTGCCGAACGCGTCGTTTACGTATACGTCGGCATACGAGGCAAGGGCGTTCATGAATTCGGGCGTTTTCTTCTCTTCGCCCTTGTGGAAACGCAGATTTTCGAGAAGCACGCACTCGCCGTCTTTCAGCGCCGCAACCTTGGCTTTCGCGTCTTCGCCGATCACGTCTTTCGCGAACGTGACTTTGCCGCCGAGAAGTTCGTTAAGACGAGCCGCAACAGGCGCAAGGGAAAACTTCTTCACGTCTTTCTTCGCCTTTTCGAGTGCTTCGGCGGTGGCTGCCGCCTGCTCCGATTCGGGAAGGGCGGCGATCTTCGCCTTTTCTTTCTTGTTCAGCTCGAGCTTTTCGTCGAATACGTTGTGCGGCTTGCCCATATGCGAGCAAAGCACCACTTTCGCGCCGTGATCCATTAAATACTTAATGGTGGGAAGCGCGCCCTGAATACGGTTTTCGTCGGTGATGACGCCGTCTTTCATGGGTACGTTGAAGTCGCAGCGGACAAGGACTTTTTTGCCCTTGACGTCGATGTCTCTTATGGTTTTCTTGTTCATAATGTGAAATTCTCCTTGGAATTTTTTTTCTTACAGATATATAATAACCCTTTTTCGGGGGATTTGTCAACTTTTTGGGAAAAATTTTCCGAAATTTTACCGATTTTTTTTATTTCGGGCGGGTCTGGGGCGGTTTTGAGGGGAATTTATAGGCGATTTGCGGGGGATTGCCGTTTTTATATGACACATTTTGGCGGGATTGTGAATTTGCTTGCAAAATGCTTGCAAAATAAAAATGAGAGTGATATAATATAAGAAAAATATGGAAAAAAGTAGGGGCGCGCCCCTCGATTTCGCGTTATTCCCGCATGGGAATAAAGGAATAACGCGAAAAAGGAAGGAGAAATCATGAAGAAAAAACTTTTCAACGGTATTTTGCTTGGAACGGCGGCGATGCTTTGCGCGGGCGGATTTGCGGCATGCAAGGGTGCGGACGGCAAAGACGGCGTAAACGGAACAAACGGCGCAGACGGTAAGGACGGCAAGTCCGCTTACGAAATCTGGCTGGAACAAGGCAACACGGGCAGCGAAGAAGATTTTCTCGACTGGCTGAAAGGCATTACGCCCGGCGAAGAAAATAAACTTTTTTTCAAAACGCTTGAAATCAAGGATAATTCCGCTGATCTCACCGTGAGCAACGCCACGAAAGAATTTTCTTTCAAAGACGAAATCGAAGTTTCGGGCAGTTCGAAATATATCGTGTCTTACGATCAATACGGCGTTTATCAGTTTGCAACAAAAGTTGTGCCGCTCGAAGCGGGCGATAATCAATTTTATATTTTTGAAACGCTCGGCGGCGAGATTGTAAAAACGTATACAATCAACATTCGCCGCCGCCCGATGTATACCGTATATTTTCAGACGGGAAGCAGTTCGGCGGTACAGTCGCAACGGGTGGAAGAAGGGTTTACGGCAACTGCGCCCGAAAGCGCGCCCGAGCGGCTCGGCTATACGTTCGCGGGGTGGAATTTCGATTTTACGCAGAAAATCACGCAGAATACGCAAATCGCCGCAAATTGGACGGCGAACACAAACACCGCCTACAAAGTGGAATACTATTTGCAGGATCTCGAAAGCGACTACAATTACTCGCTGTATGAAACCGAGAATTTAACGGGAACGACGGACACGACGGCGAACGCCGAAATTAAATCGTTTGCGCATTTCACGCATACCGAAAACCCGTACTACGGCTATTCGCGCGAAAGCGGCAATATCGCGCCCGACGGCTCGTTGGTGCTGAGAGTGTACTATACCCGCGACAGCTACACGGTAACGTTTGACGGCAACGGCGGCGTGTACCCTTATTACGGCAACGAAACGCAGAAAACTTACACGGTGAAATACGGCGGAAAAGTTACCGCGCCCGAATTTACGCGCACGGGGTACACGCAAAACGGGTGGGATCAGCCGCTTCCCGAAACGATTTCGGAAAATATCACGCTTTCTGCCGCGAGGAAAATCAATCAATATACGCTGACGCTTGTGCTGGGCGGCGGGCAAGAAAATAAAACGATTACGCAGGACTATGGCTCGGCGATTGAAGTGGAAACGCCCGAGCGGGAAGGGTATGATTTTAACGGGTGGCGCGAAAGCGATAATTCTTGGGCGAGCGTTGTTACCATTCCGGAAACGATGCCTGCAAAAAATATTACGGTTTATGCGAATTGGAACGCGATTTTTTACCTTTCCGAAAGCGGCGATACGATCACGGGTTTGACGGACTACGGAAAAAATGCAACGAAGCTTATTATTCCCGAAAAAATTGACGGCGTAAAAATAGTAGATATTGATAGCGCGGCTTTTACGAATTACAATGGTGGGGCGTATAACGAAAAAGACAATCTCAAATATATCGGCTCGAAAGCTAATCCTTACCTTTTCTTAGTGGAAGCAAGCAAAAACCTTGAAAGTTTTGAGATTGATAGCGGTTGTAAATATATTGGTGATCAGGCGTTTTCTGAATGTAGCAATCTTACGAGCATAGAAATACCCAACGGCATAACTTCTATCGGTGGGTATGCGTTTTATCAATGTAGCAATCTTACGCGTATAGAAATACCGAACGGCGTAATATCAATCGGCAATGTAGCGTTCAGTGGTTGTAGCAGTCTTACAAGCATAACAATACCGGATAGCGTAACTTCTATCGGCAGATATGCGTTCAGTGGTTGTAGCGGTCTTACAAGCATAGAAATACCGAATAGCGTAACTTCTATTGGCAATTTTGCGTTTGTTTAACCTCGCACGAACACCTTTTAGTAGTAGAAACCATAGTTTTATCCTCTAATTTTAATAAAAACAGGTAATTTTTGAGTTTCCTTGAACGTAGGTTCGAGGATTTTTTTATTCATACTCTTAAAGATATCGTTATCGACAAAGATTTTAGTCGTATAAATAAGAGAACCCCGAAGGCTTTCACCTTCAGGGCTCT
>CALARO010000274.1 GCA_937888935.1 uncultured Clostridia bacterium | reverse complement strand
GACATGGGTTACGCGCGCGTTTCCGAAGTGGAAAGCAAGGGGGCGTACGCGCTGCGCGGCGATATTTTAGACATTTTCCCCGTGGGCGAAGACAACCCCGTGCGGGTGGATTTTTTCGGCGACGGTGTGGAAAAAATCAAGCCGTACGACATTGAAACGGGCAACCGCCTTGAGCCGAAGTCGAGCCTTACGATTCTGCCCGCGGCGGACTGCTTTATGAAAAAAGACGAGTTTGCGCGCGTGAAAGAAGTGCTGCGCGAAAGCCTTTCCGAATTTACTTCGCGCGAGAGTTACGTGCGGGCGAATACGATCGTTTCGGAATTGCTTTCGGGCATAGAAACGGCGGAAGAGAGCGATTTCCGGGCGGGCGATTTGCTTTGTTCGGAAGATTTTTTGTTGCCGCTGCTTGAAAATTCCTGTTCGATATTCGACATTCTGCCGCAGAACGCGGTGATTGTTTTCGACGAGAGCAAGACTTTGCGCGATAAGTGCGAGGCGATTTACAAAGAGTTTGACGAGCGGTTTTCGCGGCTGAAAGCGGGCGGGGAAATTCTTGCGTTTTCGCGCGGGCAGCTCGTGGAAAAGCAGGCGTTTTACGACGGGCTGAAAAAATTCCGTCTGGCGGCGGTGCAGACGTTTACGGGCAATCCGTTTTTCTTTACGCCTTTAAAAATTTTCAACTTTCGGGTAACGCCCGTGAGCCGCTATTTAAACGCCGCGCCGCAACTTATAACCGACCTGAAAAACTGGCTGAAAGGCGGGTATCGGGCGGTGCTTTTCTGCGGCAATGAAAACCGTCTTGCGAAGATGGGCGAAACGCTTTCGGACGCGTACGTGCCTACGGGATCGGTTTCCGATTTCGACGCGCTACATGCGGTGGGGTTGACGAGCGAAACGCTCGACAAAGGCTTTATTCTGCACGAAGCGAAATTCGTGGCGATCGGCACGGGCGATTTATACACGAAACCCGTGGAACAAAAGCGGGTGAAACGCCGCCGCGGGGATCTTTTCACCGCGCCCGAAGTGGGCGATTTCGCGGTGCATGAAACGCACGGCGTGGGGCGCGTGATCGGCACGAGAAAAATCGAAACCACCGACGGCACGAAAGAGTACGTTGCCCTTGAATACAAGGACGGCGACACGCTGTATGTGCCTGTGGAAAACATGGACTCGCTTTCGAAATACGTGGGCGGGGATAAGCCGCAGCTTTCCAAACTCGGCGGCGCGGATTTCGAGCGCGTGAAGGCGCGCGTGCGCTCTTCCATTAAAAAAATGGCGTTCGATCTGAAAGCGTTATATGCGGCGCGGGCGGAAAACCGCGGGTATGCGTTCCCCGAAAATCAGGCGTTTATGAGCGAGTTCGAAGAAGCTTTTCCCTACGAGCTGACGCCCGATCAGGCGGACAGCGTGGCGGAAATCAAGGCGGATATGTGCGGCGGC
>CALARO010000273.1 GCA_937888935.1 uncultured Clostridia bacterium | reverse complement strand
AACGATACCCGCGCGGCGGCGAAGCGTGCGTTGGAGGCGCAGAAACTCGGCGCGGACGGCGTGCTTGCCGTAACCCCCTACTACAACAAATGCACGCAGCGTGGCATATATTTTTATTACCGAGAAATCTGCGCGGCGTGCGTTCTGCCCGTAATCGCCTATAACGTTCCCACGCGGACGGGCGTGAATATTCTGCCCGAAACGATGGCGCGCATTGCCGAACTGCCCGGGATCGCAGGTTTGAAAGACGCGGGCGGGAACATGGCGCAGTCGCTTGAAACTTTGCGTTTGATCGGCGACAGATGCGATTTGTACTCGGGCGCGGACGAATTAAATCTGCCGATTTTGCTGTGCGGGGGCGCGGGGGCGATTTCGGTGACGGCGAACGTTGCGCCGCGGGCGGTGCGGGCGATGTGCGCGGCGGCTGAAGCGGGCGATTACGCGCGCGCGATACATATAAACGATTTGCTTGCGCCTTTGAATGCCGCGCTTTTTTGCGAAGTAAACCCTATTCCCGTGAAAGCGGCGATGAATCTGCTCGGTTTTTTCTGCGGGAAGCCGCGCGCGCCGTTGACCGAGCTTGAAAACGAGCATTTGCAGACGCTTGCGGCGGAGATTTCTCACTTTGCGGCGGCTGTGAAAAACGAAAATTTTTATAAGGACGGCGAATTATGAACGACACAAAAATACGCGCGATTGTTGCGGGGGCGTTGGGCAGGACGGGCGGCGAAGTGGTTTCGGCTTTGCTCGGCGGGGATTTTGCGGGAATTTCGCTTGCGTGCGGGGTGGATTCACATGCGGCGACGGGCGAAACGCGCGGCGGCGCGCCGATTTACGTGGATTTTGATAACATTTCGGAAGCTGCGGACGTGATGATTGATTTTTCTTCGGCGCAAAGTTTGGCGGCGCGGCTGGAATTTGCGAAAACGCGCGAAATTTGCGTGGTACTCGCCCCTACCGGCCTTTCGGCGGAAGACGAAACGTTGATTTTAAAATATTCGCGTTTTATACCGATTTTCCGCGCGGCGAATTTCTCTTTGGGGGCAGCAGCGGCGGAAGTTTTATGCGCGCAGGCGCGGCGGCTCTTGCCGCCCGAATTCGATTCGGCGATCATCGAAAAACACCACAAAACGAAAAAAGACGCCCCTTCCGGAACGGCTTTGAGTATTGCGGAAGCAATTGACGGCGCGGCGGAAAAAAGCGGCGAAAAAACGGAAATTCACGCGCTGCGGCTCGGTACGTTTTCGGGCGAACACGAGATTATTTTTGCGGGCGACGGCGAAACCGTGACGATTATACACCATGCGGAAAATCGCAGAATTTTCGCGCTCGGGGCAATAAAAGCCGCAGGCTTTCTTTTCGGAAAACCTGCGGGATTGTACGGCATGAAAGATTTAATGAAATAAACGCTTATTGTATTGCCGAAGCAAGGCGGGCGCGGACGATTTTTTCGCCCAATATCTGCATGATCGTGTACAGATCGGGCGTGTTCGCTCTGCCCGTTACCGCGACGCGCAGAATTTCCGCTACGTCCGCTACGTTGCCCTTATAATTTTCGGGCGCGGCTTTATACGCTTTCATATCGGCGGCAAAACCGCTTTCTGCCGCCACCGCTTTCACCTTTTCAAACCACGAAGAACAATCGTCCGAGAAATCATAAGTTCTTTCAAACGCTTCGATGATCGCTTTCACCGTGGATTTATCGAAGCGGTATTCGTCCGTTTGCGCGACTTCTTCGCCGAAGAAATAACTCATCAGTTCCACCGCCTGCACGGCGCACGCAAAATCTTTTCTGCGCTTCTTGCCGCCTACGCCCATCAAAAGCGCAAGCACTTTTTCGGCGTATTCTTCATCGGCAAAATACAGTTTTTCGTCGGTATCGCCGAACTCGTCCGCCCACGTTTTCAGAAAATCATACACTTCTTTTTCGCTCTGCGCGGCAAAGTACGTTTTTGCGATGTCGTTTAATTTCGCCACGTCGAACAATGCGCCGCTCTTACCCATTTTATTGACGGAAAACTTAAATTCCGTGTACGGCGCAGACGGATTTTTCAGCCGCCATTCTTCGAAATTCGAGTTTAAAAGCGTCATCATATATTCGTTGACGGCAAGCGGCGGATACCCCTGCTCGCGATAGAAATTCAGCGAAGCTTCGGGGTCTTTGCGCTTGGAAAGTTTGCGGCGGTTTTCGCCGTCGAGCTTCTGAATCGAGCAGTTATGCCCGTAGCGCGGAAGCGGGAAACCCAAAACTTTGAAAAGCTCGATATGCACGGGCAGCGACGAAAGCCATTCTTCGCCGCGGATCACGAGCGTGGTGCGCATAAAATGATCGTCGATCGCGTGCGCGAAATGATACGTGGGGATGCCGTCCGATTTCAAAATCACCACGTCCTGATTGTTTTCGGTGACGGTGATTTCGCCTTTGATCGCGTCTTTGAAAGGGTGCTTGATTTCTACGTTGCCCTGCGATTTCAAACGAATCACGTACGGCTTGCCCTGCCGGAGATTTTCGTAAATCTCTTTTTCGGAAAGATTTCTGCAATGCGCAAATTCGCCATAGTAACCGGGCAGAAGCTTATTTTCCGTTTGGTATTCTCTCGTTTTTTCAAGCTCTTCTTCCGTGCAGAAGCAGGGATACGCGAGATTGCGCGCGATTAAGTCTTTGGCGAACGCGCGGTAGATTTTGGCGCGCTGCCGCTGATAATACGGGCCGTATTCGCCGCATTTATCCGCCCCTTCATCGAAATTCACGCCGAAATATTTCAGCGATTTATGCACGACTTCCACCGCGCCTTCTACCTTGCGCTTTTCATCGGTATCTTCGATGCGAAGATAAAAAACGCCGCCGCTCTGATGCGCGATACGCTCGTTGGCGAGCGCGACGTACAGATTGCCAAGGTGCATAAAGCCCGTGGGCGACGGCGCGATGCGCGTAACTTCCGCGCCCTTTTCGAGCGCGCGGGGCGGGTAGATTTTATCGTATTCTTCGATGGGAAGCAAGTCCGTATCGGGAATGAGTGCGTCTGCAAGTTTTTGTAAATCCATATTTCTTTCCTTCCGTTTTCGTTTTACGGAAAAATTATACAGCGTTTTTTAATTTTTGTCAACAGAAATCGCGGCTTCTTCGGCGGTTTCCGCGTTTTCGTCCGCCAAAACGGGTTCTTCCTGCGTTTCGGGTGCGGCGGCGCGGAGTTTTTTCAGCGTTTTTCTGATCATGATAAAATTAGTAAGCGCGACAAGCACCCATGAAATCGGGTAAGAAAGATAGATAATCGCAAGCGTAGGCTTTGCGGCGAATACCGTGAAAATCCACAGCACGCGGAAAAGGCACGCGCCGATGAGCGAAGAAACGGAAGCGGACACCGCCTTGCCCAGTCCTTGCAAAACGCCCGAGCCGAGCTGCATAAACGCGATGGTGAAATACGGCACGAACATGACGAGCATGCGCGTGATGACCGCGTCGTAAGCGATTTTATCAAGTCCTTCCGAGGCGGGTTTTATACCGTAAAGCGCAAGCAGCGGATTTCTGAAAAGCAGGACGATGGCAGGCGAAACGACGCCCGCGACGAACGAAGTGAGATACGCGATTTTCAAAAACCGCGAAAGACGATTGTATTTTTTCGCGCCCGCGTTCTGCCCCACGAACGACACGGAAGCTTTGCCCACGGAATCCACCGCCGTATTGATAAAGCTTTCGATACTCGTACCCGCAGAATTGCCTTTCACTACGGGCTGATACTCCGCGCCTGCCCCCGCCACGGCGTTATTTACCTTAATGATTGAAGACTGAATCAACATATTCGAAAGCGAGAAAAGCGAGCTTTGCACGGCGGCGGGCAAGCCGATTTCTACGATTCTGCCGAGCGACTTCATATCAATACGAAGTTTTTTCAGCCGCAGCCGGCACTCCGCTTTATTTTTCGCAAGACGGAAAAGAAGCAGCGCGGCGGAAACGGCGTTTGCCGCCACCGTGGCGATCGCAACGCCTTCTACCGACATTCCCGCCGCGAGTACGAACACGAGATTTAAAACGACGTTGATAACGCCCGACAACGTAAGCACGATAAACGGCGTTTTGGAATCGCCTTCGGCATGCAGCACCGACACGGCGAAATTCGTGAGCGATACGACGGGAAGCCCGAGAAAATAGATT
>CALARO010000272.1 GCA_937888935.1 uncultured Clostridia bacterium | reverse complement strand
ATTATTTCTTTGTTTGTTTCGCACTCACCCCAACATTTATTATAGAACCAAAATTTTTCTGGCAAAAAGCAATTTTTTTAAAAAATGCCCATAAAAAAGATTGACACACGCAAAAAAAAGTGATATACTGAAAACGTTCGATTGTGAAAATCGTTGACGAAATTTTTTCAATGAAATTGCACACGGATTCGTAGCTCAGTTGGTTAGAGCGCGTGCTTCACATGCACGAGGTCGCAGGTTCGAGCCCTGTCGAATCCACCACCGTACCTTGTCCGGACGCCTTGACTTATGTCGGCGTTCGGACGTTTTCTTTTTCAAAATATTCCGCCCCGCCTTGCAACACCAGGCAACACCAGGCAATGCCCTGCAACGCTCGGCAACACCCCGCCCCTGCCAATGCAACGCCAACGCGCCGCACAAAAAACATCGCAAAAAACGAAAACAAACCCGAACAAAGGTGTTCGGATTTGTCAGCAGATGGTGACCCCAACGGGACTTGAACCCATGTTACCACCGTGAAAGGGTGGTGTCTTAACCGCTTGACCATGGGGCCACATTTTTATATATCCACGCGAACCGCGTTCGCATCGTCAGCAATGGTAGCGGCGATGAGATTCGAACTTATGACCTATCGGGTATGAACCGATCGCTCTAACCAACTAAGCTACGCCGCCATTTAATGGTTGCGGGGGCGGGATTCGAACCTGCGACCTTCGGGTTATGAGCCCGACGAGCTACCTAGCTGCTCCACCCCGCGATATTCTCGCTATTCGTTCGCAAGCAACCCGTTTCACTCAAATTCGTTCGGCGCGTTCCGCATTCGCAAACAGCTTATTTATCATACTAAAAATTTTTTGTTTTGTCAAACGTTTTTCGCACGTTTTCCAAAAAAATTTTTAAAAAATAAAAATTTCTTCAATCCGCCCTGCTCAAACCGCGATAATCGCCCTTTTTGCGCCGCAACAATTGCCGCCAATCGTTGCCAATCGCCGCAGCAATCACCGTCCGAACCGCCCCCGCACGCGCTCGCGCCTCACTAATTTTTCGGCGAATACTTCAAAAACGTCATCGGATCGTAATTCTGCCGATAGATAAGATACGTAGTCACTTTCAGCGACTTAAACCCGATCAGCGGCACTTCATCCAGAACGCCCGCCTCGATCTTATCCTTCACCATTTTGTAGGGCATAAACGAATACCCGAGTCCCTCTTCGAGATACGGCAAAAGCTTCGAAGAATTATCCACTTCCAGCTTGAATACATGATCCGCCGGAAACAACGATCGAATAAATTCCCCAATCTCGCTCAGAAAGTCGCACATCAAATACGACATATTCTTCAAGCCTTCTTCATCCACGCCGCCTTTGTACTGATTGTACCCCTTGCCGATCACCAAAGCCAGCCGATCCGCGTCGTACTCAATGCACTCAAACCCCGCGCGCTTCAAAGGAATAGATGAAAACGCCATATCGAGAACGTTGTCCTGCAACATCTGAATAAGATTCATCGAATGACCGATCACCACTTTCACGGCAACGTCGTCCGCCTCGTGCAGACACCTGTCTAAAACGGGCTTCACAAAGCTTTCGTAAGTGGCGTTCACCGATCCCACGGCGATTTTCTGCCGATAAGCCGATACCGCGTTCATTTCGGCAATCGAAGTATCCTGCAATTCGAGAATCCGTTCGGCGTATTTTAAAAAGATGCGCCCCTCTTCCGTGAGAATGACTTTTTTCGAAGCGCGATCGAAAAGCTTTTTCCCCACGTCCTTTTCAAGCTCTACGATCCGGTTCGTCACGGTGGACTGCGCGATATACATCTGCTCGGCTGCAAGAGTAAAATTTTTCACTTTGCAAAGGCAAATAAATGTTTTCAATTCTTCTGTATTCATAGAAAAAACAAATTATCCTCAAAGAAAAAGATTATCGACCGAACGAAAAAAAGCGTTTTTTCAATCGACCAAGCAAATTATATCATAAATAATCGAAAAAATCAACCGCTTTAAACGACTTTTCGAATTAAATTTCAAAAAATAAATTTGCTTTAATTTTTCAGACAATAATTTTTTGAAAAAATAAATTCCGGGAAAGGAAAATTTTTCTTCCTTATATAATATAAAGCGTTGACATTGTGAGAAATAAGTTATATAATAAAAACACAAAAACGTTTGCCGCCCGCCCGAAACAAATTAAAAACAACGCGATAAAATCACCCGCAAAGCACTCGGCAATGCCGCGCGGGTGATTTTTTATGTACTTTCTTTCGGCTCAGATATTCTTTAACTGCGCGATAATCTGCTCTAACTTTTTGCGCTGCACAAAATTCAACATCGGCGCAAATCTCTTATAAAACGCGTCGATTTCCGCGTTCGTCAGCGTTCCCGCGCGCTTTCCCTTTTCCGCCGACGATACTATATCCGCAAGCACCGCCCTGTCGCTTTTGCCGCGATACGCCGCCGCAATCTGCTTCGCCAGCGTTTCCGCCGTCACCGTTTCTTCTCTCGCTTCGCCCGCACCGCCCGCGCCGCCCGCGCCCAAGCCGCCGTTCGCCGCACCCGCGCCGCCGTTCACGCCCGCCGCACCGTTTTCATCCGTATTCAGGTTAGCAAAATCACGAAAACTTTTCATAACACACCTCAAAACAGTATATGCGAAGTCACCAACGGGCCGTGCCGCCGCGTATAATGTCAGTATGGACGCCTTAACTTTGCTCATCGTATATCTCGTAACGCAAAACCCCGATTTTCAGGGCAATTTAACGCCGATTTGCGATAAATTGAAGCAGTCGGAAGATATGCTGAAATTTTTAGGCTCGCTTTCGGCATTTCCGTGTACACCCGCAGATAAACCCGAGCCGAAACCGCCTTGCGATACGCCCCGCCCGTGCGAACCTTGCGAACCTTACGATCCCTGCGATCCGTGCAAACCGTTCGATCCCGTTCCCCCGCCGCGCCCCACAGGCAGCACAAGCACCACGGGCAGCAGCGGAAGCACCGGCACAGGATCATATACGGGCGCACGCCCCACCGGCGCCCGCGGCACAGGCGCAAACGCAAACTCAAACGCAAACTCAAACGCCGGCGCAGACAATCAGTCTCAAACGCCCTTGCGCACGCTCGGCGGCGAGTGGCTTGAAAAGTACATAACGAAATATCTGAAAAATTAGCATAAAACGCCCAATCGAAAAAGCGGAAAGCACGTTCGCTCTCCGCTTCTTTTCGCGTGTTCATATCAAATAAATACGCCCGACTTATTTCGAAATTTCGGGCAAATCCACCGCCGTCACGCCGAAATCGAAAAATTTCGTCGCCAACTTGTTTTTATTCGTGTCTTCTGTGCTTACATACGCCACCAGACCGTTTACGATTTTCAATTCGGCTTTCACATAATCGGCATAAGAACCGCTCGTACCGTAATAAGCGTTCGTTCTAAGTCCTTCGCCTTCGTATACGTAAGATTTTTTCGTTTCGTCATACGTAAATTTTGCGAAAAATTCGGAAAAATCGGGGCATATACACGAATAATTCATCGCCAAAGGCTTCCCGTCGCGCATATAATGCGTGTCATTAGTCGGCATTTCCATCACTTCCCCGCCTGATATTCCCATATATTTTCCGTCTTCATTCTTGTAAAAATACAATTTTAATTTTGTTACCGCCTGATCTACTTGCAAATATCCGCTGGTTGCCGTAGCTTTTTGAAGCACGTTAAGAGCCGTGCACGAAGCCGTAAAATTACTATACGAAGCGGCGTTAAATGCTTTCGCCCAGCCCTCGGCGTCCACTTTTTCCGATTCCAACGCCCCGAAATCGGTATCCGCCGTTAAAACTATACTCGGCTTCTTTTCATCTTCTTTCTTGTCGTCGTCTTTCGCATCGTCTTTCGTATCGTCTTTTTTGTCATCGGCGTGCTTGCCCATTTTCTCGGGCAATACAACCGAAGTAGAACCTATATCGTAATACGAAACTTTAATTACATACTCGGTTTTGCCTTGCGCTTCCGATCCGTCTTCCTGCTTCATCATATATCCCGCAAACAAGCCGTTTGCGATTTTAATCGTCGCCGTGCCTTGCCCTTCCACTTCGTATAAGTACCCTTTCGCGGTTTCGTCGTACTTCACCTTATCGAAAGTAGCCATTTCGGCAAGCTGTTCAATCGGGGTAACGCCCATTTTTCCCGAAACGATATACTCATACTCGGGGTGATTTTCCATATCGTACTCGCTTTCGGTGGTTTGCACGCCTTCTTCAAAGTTGATGCCGTACGCCGCCCAGACGTCGTTCGTCTTAGCGAAATAAACATCGTGCCGTTCGCTTTCGTGATCTCTGTCGTTTTCGTACGTCGAATAATATACTTTATCGCCCGCATACTTGTATGTAATTCCGCGCACGTCGGTTGCGCTCTCTTTCGTTTGCGTATCTACTTCCTTCATCGTGAAGTTGGCAAACTTCGTAACGTCGAACGCCGCTTTCCACGCCGCCTCGTCTTTCACCTGTTCCGATTTCACCTCCGCGATATCGGTGTTGCCGTCGATTTTCTCGCCAGAGCCATCATCTTTCCCGCAGGAAGCGAACGCCGAAACGCACAGCGCGGCAGACAAAGCGCACACGCCGAATTTCTTGAAAAAGCCGTTAAATTTCATAATATTTTCTCCTTCTTTCCGAAAGAGTGCGGCTTGCTTTGGCTTATTCCTTAACCTCACGGATAAGCCAAAGCAAGGGGCGCGCCCCTTGCGGAAAAATAAATTTTACGATGATATTATATCACTGAAAACAAAAACAGGCAAGCAATTTCGCCGCCTCATCAAAAATTATTCAAAAAAACTTTAAACCATCATAATTTCAAGGCTTCCTCTCGGGGGGCTTTTCTCGCCGTGCCCGCCACACTATGGCTGGCACGGCGGCTTTCTGTCTGCGTAACGGACTGATGAAGAAAAGCTTGCTTTTCTTTTTTGTTTAAAAATTTTCCCTGCAAATAATTTTTAAACAAAGGGGCAATCGAACTACGAAAGCGCAATTTCCCTTTCCGACGCAATCAAAAATGCCTTATCTTATTCACACATAAAACCCGCCGTTCACAGGCACGTCCGCACCCGTAACATATTCGCTTTCAATCAAGCCGATTACGGCTTTTGCAACGTCCTCGGGCAAACCGATTTTGCCGAGCGGAATTTCTTCGCGAAGCGCCGCTATATCTTCCGCGGAAAGCCGCGCGTTCATCGCCGTATCGATCACCCCCGGCGAAACGCAATTCACGCGGATCCCCGAATATCCGAGTTCTTTCGCAAGAGCTTTCGTCAGCGCAATCAACGCGCCTTTCGTAGCCGAATACGCGCTTTCGCAACTGCCGCCCGCTTCGCCCCACACCGAGGAAACGTTAATAATGCACCCGCTCTGCTCCGAAATCATCTTTTTCGCCGCCTCTCGCGCGCACAAAAATGCCCCGCGCACGTTCACCGCGTACAGTTCGTCCAGCATTTCCGCCGAAGTATCCTGTAACTGTGCCGCTATCGAAATTCCCGCGTTATTCACAAGCACGTCCACATGCCGCAGCACCGAGAAAAACGCCGCGATTTCCGCTTCGCTTCTCACGTCCGCCTTCACGGGAATAATCCCCGCGCCCTGCGCCGCCCCCGCCGATTTTTCGTCTTTCGAATACAGCGCGTACACTCTGTACCCTTTCTCTTTCAGCGCGCAAGCAACCGCAAAACCGATCCCCCGCACGCCGCCCGTCACCACGGCGATTTTTTCTCTTTCAAACCTTTCTTCACCCATTTTTATCGCCTCAACCGCCTTAATAGCCAATACCGCCCGCGCCGTCCGCCGCGCCTTTTCGTCAGTTCAAAAACACAAACTGACCGTTTTCGCAATCCACCGTCACGCGCGATCCCGCCGAAACGCGCCCGAGCAGAATCTCTTCAGACAACCTGTCTTCGATTTTTCGCTGCACCACGCGCTTCAATTCCCGCGCGCCGAGTTCCGGCTCGTACCCTTCTTCCGCCAGCTGCCGCTTCGCTTCGTCCGTCACGCAAAGCACAATGCCGCGCTGTTCTAAAAGCCGCGCCGCCAAAGAATCGAGCAACTTCCCGCCGATCCTTTCCACGTCGGCAAGCGTAAGGCGGTGAAACACGATCACGTCGTCCAAACGATTTAAAAATTCGGGGCGGAAACGTTCTTTCAAAGCCGCCGTAATGCGTTCTTTCATCTCGGCATAGGCGCGCCGTTCCGCCGCGCTCGTTTCCGCGTTTTCCGCGTTCGTTCCGCCTATACCCCCATCGTTTTGATATTTTAAACCGTATTCCGTCCTGCCGAAACCGAGCGTACCCGCGCGCACCGTGTTCGGCTCTTCCGCCGCGCCCACGTTGCTCGTCAAAATCACCACGGCGTTTTTAAAGCTCACCGTGTGCCCCTTGTTGTCCGTCAGCCTGCCGTCGTCGAGAAGCTGCAACAACAGATTAAACACGTCCGGATGCGCCTTCTCGATCTCATCGAAGAGTACGACCGAATACGGATGGCGCCTTATCTTCTCGGTGAGCTGTCCCGCCTCGTCGTAGCCGACGTA
>CALARO010000271.1 GCA_937888935.1 uncultured Clostridia bacterium | reverse complement strand
GGTAATGCTCGGGCATAAAAGACTCGTCGAAGTTATGGACGAGAAAGACGCGCTGTACGCGAGCGCGGATTTTTCGGAAGAGGACGGAATCCGCGCGGGCGAACTGGAAGGCGAGTTTGCCGAGCTTGGCGGGTACGACGCGGAATATCAGGCGGGGCAGCTTTTAAACGCCCTGGAAATTCCCGAAGAATTGCATTATTCTCTGATGGCGGATCTCGACGCGAAGCAGAAAGTGCGGGTGCTGCTTGCGCAGGCGTTGTTCGGAAACCCCGACGTTTTGCTGCTGGACGAGCCGACGAACAATCTTGACATAAAAACGGTGCGGTGGCTGGAAAATTATCTGATGGATTTCGAGAACACGATTATTATCGTTTCGCATAACCGTCACTTTTTGAATAAGGTATGCACGAACATTTGCGACGTGGATTTCGGCAAGATTGATATGTACGTGGGAAACTACGATTTCTGGTATCAGACAAGTCAGCTGCTGGCGCGGCAGCAGAAAGAGCAGAATAAAAAAGCGGAACAGCGGGCGAAGGAATTGCAGGAATTCATTGCGAGATTTGCGGCGAACGCTTCGAAATCGCGGCAGGCGACTTCGAGAAAGAAAGAGCTTGAAAAGTTGACGATCAGCGATTTTAAGCCGTCGCTTCGGAAGTACCCGTATATTGATTTCAAATTCGAGCGGGAGATCGGAAACGATATTCTTATTGTGGAAAATCTTACGAAAGAGGGTTATTTCAAAAATCTTTCTTTCAGCGTGCAGAAAAACGAGAAGATCGGCATTTTGTGCGATAAGAGTACCACGATCACGATGCTTTACGATATTCTTACGGGCAAAGAGCAGGCGGACGGCGGCAGCGTGACTTGGGGAAAGACGATTACGACTTCGTATTTTCCGCAGAACAACAACGAATTTTTCGAAAATTGCGATTTAAATCTTGTGGAATGGCTTTCGCAGTTTTCGAAAGATCATTACGAAGAATATCTGCGCGGATGGCTCGGGCGGATGCTTTTTTCGGGCGAGGAAGCTTTGAAAAAGGCGAAAGTGCTTTCGGGAGGCGAAAAAGTGCGCTGCATGCTTGCGAAAATGATGCTGGAAGGAAGCAATTTCCTGATTTTCGACGAGCCGACAAACCATCTCGATCTCGAGTCGATCACCGCGCTGAATAACGGGTTGAGTTCGTATAAAGGGTGCATGCTTTTAACTTCGCACGATCAGGAATTGATGAACACGGTGTGCAACCGCATTATCGAAATCGACGCGGGAACGGGCGCGAAGAAATACGATCGCTGCGTGACTTACGACGATTATGTGGACGAAATGGCAAAATAACGCTTCTTTTTCTGCCTTTCGGCAAATTTCGGGAAGCTTGCGGATAGTTTCTTAGCAATTTTCGGGCGATCGTTTGAATACGGTTGCCCGATCATTTCATTATTTTTAATAATTCTATCTTATTTTTTTCACAAAATCGACGATACTTTCTGCGTTTTTCATTTTTTTATCAGCATAAAAGAACGTATTCGACATAATTCGACAGGATATTTTAAAAAAAGACAACTAAATTTTAAAAAAATTATTTGTTTTTGTAAAAAATTGCTTTACTTTTTGAAAAATAAGGTGTATAATAGTTTCATAAAGCAAATAGGAAAGCTTTAAAAAATTATTCTGGAGGAGAAAAACAATGTACAACGCAGAAAAGCGTGTGATCGTGCTTGAAAGTAATGCAACGCTTCTTAACGAGCTGAAAGGTGCGATCGAACGGCAAGGGGATTTCAACGTGATTTACGTCGGCGACGACGGTGAAAACGGGGTGAAACAGATTGAGAAACTGAAACCCGATCTCGTGATCGTGGGAACGTTTCTGAAAGGACTGGAAGGCTGCGGCGTGATCCGTGCGATCAAGGCGGCGGGCGTGCAGAGCAAAATTATCGCCACGGGCGTTTCGGGCGAAGCGATTATCGAACGCGCGATCCGCGAAGGCGCGGACTATTATCTGATTAAACCCTTTTCTATCCCGGGCGCATTGGAATTGATGCTGGATCTGTGCGAAGAAAAAGAGACTGCGTCGGGGAATGAATCGTCGGACGCCGTGCCGCAAAAACGCAAAACGACTTCTCTGGAAGAGAAAATCAGCGATATTTTTATTTCAATCGGGATTCCGCCGCATATCAAAGGCTATGCGTATCTTCGGGAAGGCATAAAAATGACGGTGAAAACGCCGCGGATCATCAATAACGTGACGAAGGAATTGTATCCCGGCGTGGCGGAAATTTATAAAACGACTTCGAGCAAGGTGGAACGCGCGATACGGCACGCCATCGAAGTTGCCTGGAACAGGGGAAGGATCGACGCAATTAACGCCGTGTTCGGCACGCGCGTGTATCTCGGCACGGAAAAACCCACGAACAGCGAATTTATCGCGCTTGTGGCGGACAAGCTGATCCTTGAAAACATGATGTAACGCTTATAGGATTCTTCGGTAGTATACCTGCCCGGGGGCGTTTTGAAACGCTCTCGTGCGGGTATATTTATTTTATACGGCAAAATATGCGCGTATAAGTTTATTTAAGTTTTATCGGGGTGTGCGATATGAAAAACGTAGCGGTGATTACGGGCGCTTCGGGCGGTCTCGGCGAAGAATTTGCGAAATTATTCGCGCAAGACGGATACAATCTTGTGCTTGTGGCGAGAAACGCGGGAAAATTGGAAAAATTAAAGGGCGAAATCGAGAAAAACTATGGCGTGAACGCGGAAATATTGGCGTGCGATCTTTCGAAAGCGCAGTCGGCGGAAGAAGTTTTTGCTTTTTGCGAAGAGAAGGGCGCGGAAATCTCCGCGCTTGTGAACAACGCGGGGTTCGGGGATTTCGGGGAATTTTTCCGCGCGGACATAAATAAGCTGACAGATATGGTGCAGGTGAACGACATGACGCTGATGCGGCTGACCCGGCTGATTCTGCCGCAGATGGCGGAAAGGAAAAGCGGAAAGATATTAAACGTGGCTTCGGTGGCTTCGTTTGCGCCCGGCGCGCTGATGAGCGTATATTACGCTTCGAAGGCGTTCGTTTTATCTTTCAGCGAAGCGCTCGCCGTGGAAATGAAGCCTTACGGCGTGAGCGTTACCGCGCTTTGCCCCGGTCCTACGAAAACGGGATTTGAAAACGCGGCTTCGCTGCAAAAATCGGGACTTTTCAAAAACCTGAAAAATGCCGACGCGGCGAAAACGGCGGCGTTCGGATATAAAAAGATGAACAAGGGCAAGACGGTGGCGGTACACGGCGCGGGAAATCGTTTTTTGGTGCGGCTGATGAAGTTTGCGCCGCGTTCGCTCGTGAGAAAGTGCGTTTATAAAATTCAGAAAGAGAAAAATTAACCGATCGTTTTTTCGGCAAAGTTATCGCGACGGAAAATACGAAAAAGAAGGTGGACTATGCCCGATGAAATTATCGTGCGCGGCGCGCGCGTACACAATTTAAAAAATATAAACGTGAATATTCCGCTCGGAAAATTCGTTGCGGTGGCGGGCGTTTCCGGAAGCGGAAAATCTTCGCTTGCGCTCGGCGTTTTGTATGCGGAAGGTTCGCGCCGCTATCTCGAAGCTCTTTCCGCGTACACGCGCAGGCGTTTATCGCAGGCGGAAAACGCGAACGTGGATTCTATTGAAAACGTACCCGCCGCGCTTGCGCTGCACCAACGCCCCGCAGTTCCCAACGTGAGAAGCACGTTCGGCACGCTGACTGAGCTTTCGAACAGTCTCAGACTGATGTATTCGCGCCTTGGAAGCCACCTTTGCCCGAACGGGCATCTCGTGCCGCCGTCGATGAGCGTTGCTGCGGGTAAGCGGCTTGTCTGCCCCGTTTGCGGCGCGGCTTTCGATCCGCCGAGCGCGGAAAGTTTTTCGTTTAATTCGCTCGGCGCATGCCCCGTCTGCTCGGGAACGGGCATTGTGCGCAAGGTGAATATCGCTTCGCTTGTACCCGACGATACTCTTACGATCGACGAGGGCGCGGTTGCGCCGTGGAATTCGCTGATGTGGTCTTTGATGACGGACGTTTGCCGCGAAATGGGCGTGCGGACGAACGTACCTTTCCGCGAGCTGACGGACAAGGAAAAAGAGATTGTATATCACGGTCCTGCGGAAAAGAAGCATATTTTTTATCATGCAAAAAATTCAAATCAGGCGGGGGAACTCGATTTCACGTATTTCAACGCCGTGTATACGGTGGAAAACGCGCTTTCGAAGGTGAAAGACGAAACCGGAATGAAGCGCGTGGCGAAGTTTCTCGAAGAAACCGCCTGCCCGGAGTGCGGCGGAACAAGGCTGAATAAAATCGCGAGAAGCTCGGTGATCGACGGAAAGACGTTGCCCGACGCGCTTGCCATGCCGCTCGGCGATCTGATCGAATGGGTGAAGAGCGTGCCGAAGAAAATGCCGCCCGAAATGCAGCCGATGGCGGAAAGCATCGCGAAAGAGTTTTTGTCCGTTTCCGAAAGGTTGATTGATCTCGGGTTGGATTATTTAACGCCCGATCGGGCGGCAAACACGCTTTCTACGGGCGAATTGCAGCGGATTCAGCTGGCGCGGGCGGTGCGGAATAAAACGACGGGCGTTTTATACGTATTGGACGAGCCTTCGATCGGCTTGCATCCTGCGAACGTGGACGGGCTTTTAGCCGTGATCCGCGATCTTGTGAAGCGGGGCAATTCGGTGGTGGCGGTGGATCACGATACGCGTGTGATCGGCGCGGCGGACTATGTGATCGAGATGGGCGAAGGCGCGGGAAAAGCCGGCGGCAACGTGATTTCGAAGGGAAGCGTTGCGGAAGTGGAACGCGATAAAAATTCGCTGATCGGCGGCTATCTTGCGGGAACGAAAAACGTGAACGTGCGCGTGCGCGCCGAAAAGAACGCGATATTCGATTACGGAACGATACGCGTTCTGACTTTGCCGCTGCACACCGTGCGCGCGCTCGATTTAAAAATTCCGAAAGGTAGGCTCACCGTGGTGACGGGCGTTTCGGGAAGCGGAAAAACAACGGCGGTTCTCGAAAGTCTTGTGCCGGCATTACGGGCGAAAATCCCCGCGCATATACGTTCGATCGAAGCGGACGGAATAGAACGCGTAACCCTGATCGACGCAACGCCGATCGGAATCAACGTGCGATCGACGGCGGCTACGTATTCGGGCGTTCTGGACGATCTGAGAAAACTTTTCGCCGCAACGCCCGAAGCGAAGGCGCAGGGATTGAAAGTCAACGATTTTTCGTACAATACGGGAAGTCTGCGTTGCCCCGTATGCGACGGGACGGGGCAGATTTCGATGGATATTCAGTTTTTGCCCGACGTGGAAATTATCTGTCCCGAATGTAAAGGAAAAAGATACGCGGCGGGCGCGGATAAAATCAAAATTACGCTTTGCGGCGAAAAATATTCGATTTCCGATCTGATGAACGCGACGGTGAGCGAAGCGGCGCGGCTTTTCGAAAAGCATAAAAAGATACGGGATAAACTGGAAACGCTGGAAAGCCTCGGCCTTGGGTATCTTACGCTCGGCGAAAGCACGCCGTCGCTTTCGGGCGGGGAAGCGCAGCGGCTGAAACTTGCTTCCGAAACGGGGAAAGCGCAGAGCGACGCGGCGTTCGTATTCGACGAGCCGACAATCGGTTTGCACCCGCAGGACGTGGGCGTGCTTTTGCGCGTATTCGACGCGCTGATTGAAAACGGCGCGACGGTGGTGGTGATCGAACACGATCTCGATATGATTAAAAACGCCGATTACGTGATTGATATGGGGCCGCGCGGCGGAAATGCGGGCGGAAAAATCGTAGCGGAAGGCACGGTGGAAGAAATCAGAGAAAACCGCGAAAGCGTGACGGGAAAATATTTATAATTTTAAATCGTTACGAGAGAGAAAAGCACGCGTTTTAAACAGGCGACTTAAAATTCGTTTCGGCGCGGGCGCAAGGCGGGCGGCGCGCGCAGAAGGCGGGGATAAAAGCCGAACGTGCGGAAAAAATTAAAAAAAATTTCCAAAAGCGGGAAAAATCTGCTTTCAAGCGGTTGAAAAATTTTTCGGAATGTGCTATACTGTTATAGGCGATCGGGGCTTGTCCGCCCTGCCGCCGTACCCAAATTTTATTAAACACGAAATTTTTATGGAGGAGAGGACTACTATGACAATCTCACAGGAAGTTGAACAGATGTACTGCGTTGCCAAAGGCGCAGGCGTCGCTCGTCACGAGAATGCCGCGATCCCCGAAGAGGGCAAGTGGATTCACGCGAAGGAAATCAAGGATATCAGCGGCTTCACGCACGGCGTGGGCTGGTGCGCGCCGCAGCAGGGCGCATGCAAGCTTTCGCTGAACATTAAGGGCGGCATTATTCAGGAAGCGCTCGTGGAAACGATCGGCTGCTCGGGTATGACGCACTCGGCGGCTATGGCGGCGGAAATTCTGCCCGGAAAAACGCCCCTTGAAGCTTTGAATACCGGTCTTGTGTGCGACGCGATCAACACCGCGATGCGCGAACTTTTCCTTCAGATTGTCTACGGACGTACC
>CALARO010000270.1 GCA_937888935.1 uncultured Clostridia bacterium | reverse complement strand
TAAGCGTAGGCGTAGCGGTGCAATGATAGCGATTGATCGGCGAAAACACCCCGAATTGCGCGTGCCTTAAAAACAATTCGCCGCTGTGTTCGCCCTGATGATGCCCGCCGATATCATGACTCCACCACCCGTACCCTACGTTGCTCGCCGTGGCTGTGAAATACGGTAAGTATCTCAGCGTGTTCCAGGAAATCGTGGAATCGCCCGAAAATCCGAGCGGATACCGATGCGAACCCACCCCCGCGTAGCGCGATAAAATCAGCGGCTCGCGGAAATTCTTCGCGTTGTCGAGATAATGATAATGGTTAAGAGCCCACAAGGGATCTATGCCGAGTTTTCCCGCCGCCTTGCCTTGCTGCCAGTCGATCCACCAGAAATCCACGCCGTCCTTTTCGTAGGGCTTGTGTAAAATCGAAAAATACGCGTTCGCGAATACGGGATCGAAAATATCAAATTTGATCTGCTCGCCGGAAGAGGGATCTACGCCCACAGCCTTCGCCATATCGATATACATATCTTCAAACCATCTCACGCCGTCCGCCGGGTGCAGATTTAAGGTGATTTTCAAGCCTTCCGCTTTTACAAGGCGCAAAAATTCTTTGTAATCGGGGAAAAGATCGGTATTCCACGAATACCCCGTCCACCCGGAATTTTTGCCGTAAAATTCGGTGTTTTTTCCGCTTTCCGTAATCTTTTTCTGTTCGTCGAGATGCACGGAATAATGCCAGTCCATATCCACCGTAGCCACGCTGAGCGGAATTTCGCGTTCTTTAAAGCGGTTGAGCAAAGCGAGATATTCTTCGTCGGTATACTCGCGGTATCTGCTCCACCAGTTACCAAGCGCAAAACGCGGCACAAGCGGCACGTCGCCGCATATAGAATACAACGCTTTCACCGCCCCGCGATAATCTTTGCCGAACGCAAACACGTATTCGTCCGCGCCGTCGGCATATTCTTTCACGATTTCGCCGTTTTCGTTCAGGGTTTCGCTCTTCGAATCGTCGTACACCGCAACGCCCGTTTTCGAACAAACGCCGCTGCAAAGCTCGATTTTCTTCCCCGTATCGAGATAAACGTCGCCGTCGTAATTATCGAGCGTGCGATG
>CALARO010000269.1 GCA_937888935.1 uncultured Clostridia bacterium | reverse complement strand
AGAAAGCGAAAGCAACGCCTTTTTATCGCCGAACGGCTCGTCGTCTTCGTTGAATTTCGCGCCGAGATCTTCGGCTTCCATGCCTTCCGCCCGCTCGAACGGATCGTCGAATTTTCCCGTTTGGGGCGGCTCGGTTTCGGCTGTTTCTGCCCGCGCAATCGCGCCGATTTTAAAAGACGGCAACTTAAATACCGCAATCATCAACGCCGCCAGCGTTCCGCATATTTTTTTCGGCAAATTTTTCATTTCAAACACTTCCTTTACAGTAAATCGAGCAGATCCGTCAGCTTCCGTATCACGTAATCGGGTTTCGCTTTCGCCCCGCCCGCGTTATTAGCCGAGCCGCCGAAAGCAATGCCCGAAGCACCGCCCGCCGCATACTTCCCGCGCGGATCGAAAAGGCAGCAATCAATGCCCGCGCCGTTCGCGCCCGCCACGTCCGATGCAAGCGAATCGCCCACAAACAGGCACTCGCTTTTTTTTGCGTTAAGCCCCGCAAGCAGCCGCTTGAAAAACGCCGCCGTCGGCTTGATCGCGCCGATCGCTTCCGATACGAAAAGGTTGTCGAATAGCCCTTTAAGCGGCTTTGTCCGCCCGATCTGTATCGCCGTCAACCCGTTGGTGGCAATCGAAATGCAATATCCGCGCGCTTTTAAAGCGGAAAGCGTTTCCGCCGCGCCGTCCACAAGGTTGCCGCCCGTTTCAAGCTCTTTCAGAAATTCGTCGCGTAATTTCGCCGCCGAAACCGCCGTACCTGTTCCCGATGAAACGGCAAACCCCGGCAAAACCGCCGTACCTGTCCCCGATAATTCCGTTTTTTTATCGTCCGCAACGTTCGCGGCGCGCGTGGCAAGAAAAGCAAGAATTTTTTCGAAAACGTGTTCCACGTGCGCGCGGTACAGCTCGTGATACCGCCTCTGAATGGCAGGGGAATGAACGTCGTACAATCCCGTTTCCGTCCACACTTCTTCCGAAGCTGCGTTCGAAAAGCTCAGAAGCTCTTCGTCCGCCGTAATGCCGTGCCGCAGAAACAATCGCGAAAACGCGCCGCGCTCGTCGTCGCGGTAGCGCAAAAGAGTATCGTCCGCGTCGAAAATCACGTGCCTGTACCCGCGCCCGCCGTTCGTCTTGTAAGCGTTGTTCAATCTAACCGCCATACGCCGTCACCAATCCTGTTTTTTCAAAGAAGAATCTTTCACGTCGTCGTAAAAATCGAAATATTTTCGCTTGAATTCTTCTTTCGTAAGCGGTTTGCCGTCCGCGTCGGCAAGCTCGCCGTCGTCGTTCAGCCGCTCTAAAAGTTCCTGCAATTCCTGCGGCGTAAAATCGGCGATCTCTATCTCGCCTTCGTATTTTTGCATCAGTTTCAATAAATCAAGTTTCGACATTTCCGCTTTCCTCGCGTACCCATAATCAATACAATCAATGCAATCAATTCAATCAATCTTCTTCGTAAGGCGCGCCGTCGAAATACTGCACGTCTTCGGGAATAATCCCGTAAGAAATCACGTCTTTCAGAAGTTTTGCGCTCCATTTTTTATGCGCCGCTTTCAAAGCCGCCAGCAGTTTTTTGCCTTCGGCGTCTTCGGCAACGGCGTTTTTCAGCTGCATATAGCCCGCGTCCCAGATAGGCGCAAACTGATTCACATAGCAATATTCGTAAAACGCGCGCGCCTTTTTCATCACCGTCGCCGCGTCCGCCGAAAGCCGCCTGCCTTTCAGCCACAGGGCGAAAAACGCTTCGCCTTCGCTCGTTTCCGCCGAGCCGAGCGGCACGCCCCATTTTTCCACGTCCGCAATCGTAAAGGGGAAGAGCTGATTTCGCACGCGGTAATTTTCGCCCTTGTACTGCACGTTTTCAAACGAGCAGCAATCGTTCGAATCGGAAAACGCGCTCCACACGGCGCAGTCCGTAAAAAATCCTTTGGGCAGCTCGCCTTCGGGCGCGCGCAGCTGATCGCGGTTGTTCGTCCACGTGGGCGTAGCCAACC
>CALARO010000268.1 GCA_937888935.1 uncultured Clostridia bacterium | reverse complement strand
GCAAGCAATACCCGCCGTATCCGAACGATGGGTTGTTATAATGAGAACCGATACGAGGATCAAGACAAACGCCGTCAATAATGGACTTCGTATTCAGTCCTTTCGATTCCGCATAGGTATCAAGCTCGTTGAAATACGCCACCCGAAGCGCGAGATAAGTGTTCGCAAAAAGTTTTACTGCTTCCGCTTCCGTCGTATCCATAAACAGCGTGTCGATATTTTCCTTTATCGCGCCTTCCTGCAACAACTCGGCAAATTTATGCGCCATCGCTTCGACTTTCTCGTTCCCCTTCGGGCAACCGACGATAATCCGACTCGGATAAAGGTTATCATACAACGCCTTGGATTCGCGGAGAAATTCAGGGCTGAAAATAATATTTTCGGTATGATATTTTTCTCTCACGCTTTTCGTGTACCCTACGGGAATCGTCGATTTTATCACCATCACGGCGTCTTTATTTACCGATAAAACCAGCTCGATCACCTGTTCCACGTATTTCGTATCGAAAAAGTTTTTCTTCGGATCGTAATTCGTATGCGCGGCGATAATAACAAGCTCGGCGTTTTTATACGCCTTTGCGCCGTCTAACGTAGCTACTAAATTCAGCTCTTTTTCGTCAAGATATTTCTCTATGTACTCGTCCTGAATCGGGCTGATTCGCCTGTTGATTTTCTCTACCTTTTCGGGAAGCACATCCACCGCCGTTACTTCGTTGTGTTGCGATAAAAGCACCGCCAACGATAAACCTACATACCCCGTTCCCGCTACCGCTATTTTCATTTCATATTCTCCTTGCAGTAAAATTCTTTATACCATTCGGCAAATTTGCGTAACCCTTCACGCAAACTTGTGTTTGGTTTAAAACCAAAATCTCTTTCAAGCGCGGATGTATCCGCATACGTTACGGGAACGTCCCCCGCTTGCATCGGCACAAGCTTTTTGTGCGCTTCGAAATCGTAATCTGTAGGAAGCACTCCGGCGCGCACTAATTCTTCCTGCAAAATTTGTACAAAATCAAGCAGGTTCTCGGGATGATTGTTGCCGATATTGTAAATCTTGTACGGCGGAATCGGCAACCCGTCCTCGCCGTTTTTCTTTTCCGGCACGTGCATCATCACACGCTTTACGCCTTCCACAATATCGTCCACATAAGTGAAATCGCGCTTGCAATTTCCATAATTGAAAATCTGAATCGTTTCGCCTTTGATAAGCTTGTTCGTAAAACCGAAATACGCCATATCCGGCCGCCCCGCAGGACCGTACACCGTAAAAAACCGCAACCCCGTTGACGGAATGTTATACAGTTTGCTGTATGCGTGCGCAAGCAATTCGTTTGACTTTTTCGTTGCGGCGTAAAGCGACACGGGGTTGTCCACTTTATCACCGGTGGAATATGGCACTTTTTTATTGCTCCCATACACCGAAGACGAAGAAGCGTATACCAAATGTTCGACGCCCTTTGCACCGTTATCATACGAATGGCGGCACGCTTCGAGAATATTGTAAAAACCGATAATATTGCTTTCTATGTACACATCGGGGTTTGTGATCGAATACCGAACGCCCGCCTGCGCCGCAAGATTTACTACGATATCAAACTTATATTCCGCAAAAAGCTCGTCTATAAGCCGTTTATCTGCAATATTCCCCTTAACGAAACGCCATTTTGAAGAACTGCTTTCGGCAAGTTTTTCAATTTCTTTCAAGCGGTATTCTTTGATGGAAACGTCATAATAATCGTTGAGATTATCTAACCCGACAATTGTTGCTCCGTCTACGGTTTTCAGCAATTCTTTTACAAGATTTGCCCCGATAAACCCAGCTACACCGGTAATTAAAACCACCTTATTCTTCAATTCTTTCTGATTAATTTTCATTTTTCTTTTCCCTTTTGTTTGAATCGTTTAAGTATTCTATGAAGAAGAAACTCAATGTGTTTCCTATAGAATATTACACAAATTACTATCGATATCCCTAAGGCAATTAATGAA
>CALARO010000267.1 GCA_937888935.1 uncultured Clostridia bacterium | reverse complement strand
CGAGCCGGGCGAGAATTTTTCCGTAAGCGATTATCGCGCCGCCGCGCTTCCGATCGTCAATCGGTTGCTTGCCGAAGATAAATCGCCGATTATTTGCGGCGGCACGGGGTTTTATATCGACGCGCTTTTATACGAAAGCACGTTCGGCTCGGCGGGGGCAAGCGAAGAAATCCGCGCAAAATACGCCGCGATTTTAAACGATCTCGGCAAAGAAAAGGGCGCGGCGCACCTTCATCGGCTGCTTGAAGAAGTCGATCCAAAAAGCGCGGCGATTCTTCACGAAAACGACGTAAAGCGCGTAATCCGCGCGCTCGAAATCTACGAGCTTACGGGCAGAAAAAAATCCGAACAAAACGATACGAAGACGCCGCGCTTTTCATTCAAGGCGTTTTCCGTCGGTTACCCGCGCGAAACGTTATACGAAAGAATTAACGCCCGGGTAGACGACATGTTTGCCCGCGGATTAGTGCAGGAAGTGCAAAATCTTTTAAATCACGGCGTATCGCCCGCTGCGCAATGTATGCAGGGCATCGGCTATAAAGAAGTAATCGAAGGCATATTAAACGGCGTGCCGTGGCAAGAAGTCGAAAACAACGTAAAACAACACACCAGAAACTACGCAAAACGTCAGATCACCTACTTCAAACGTATGCAAAATCACACGATCATACCACACGAAGTACTTGAAAACGACGAAAAACTACAATTTACGGAGAAATTATTGTAGTACTCTGCCACACACAATTATTATGTTACGCATAATTTATATGCAGTAGTTGTATGTCAGACATAACAATTATGTCAGGCGTAGTACTTCAAAAAAATAGAATCGACCATGGAAAACATAGAAAACATTGAAAAACAAGAAAAAATCAATCGTATCATCGAAGAAGCGGAAAACTCGCTGAAAAAAGAATTTGCTTTTGCAAACGAAATCTGTCAACACAATCAGGAAAAGGTAATCGACGCGTTTGCGAAAAACGGCGTCGCGCTTCGGCATTTCAACGGATCGAGCGGCTACGGCATCGGCGACGAAGGACGGCACGTATTAGGGCAGGTATTTGCCGATGCAATGGGCGCGGAAAGCGGTATCGTATCGCCCGCGCTTTTAAGCGGCACGCACACGCTTGCCGTCGCGCTTTTCGGCTTGCTTCGTCCGGGCGATCGCGCGCTTGCCGTCACGGGACTTCCGTACGATACGCTTCGCGGCGTAATTTTCGGCGAAAACAACGGCTCGCTCAAAGAACTCGGCGTAAAATTCGATCTGCTCGATTTAAACGCGTCGGGCGCGGTAGATTTTCCCGCCCTTGAAACGCAACTTAAAAGTGCGGGCGAAGATTTAAAAATGATTTATATCCAACGCTCGCGCGGATACGAACTCAGAAACGCGCTCACCGTGGCGGAAATCGGCGAAATCTGTTCTTTCGTCCGCGCGCACGGCTTCAAGGGGATTATTTTCGTGGATAATTGCTACGGCGAATTTGTAGAAAAGCAAGAGCCGTGCGAAGTGGGGGCAGACGTAGCGGCAGGCTCGCTCATCAAAAATCCCGGCGGCGGACTTGCGCCCACGGGCGGCTATATCGTCGGCAAAAAAGAGTATCTCGAAAGAATCGGCAATCGGCTCACCGCGCCGTCTCTCGGTGACGAAGTCGGCTCGTATGCCTACGGCTACCGCCTGTTTTTCCAAGGCGTTTTCATGTCGCCGCACGTAGTCAATCAGGCGGTGAAGGGCAGCCTTCTCATCGGCAAATGCATGGAAAAACTCGGCTACGAAAACTTTCCGAAATTCGGCAGAACGATTTCCGACATCACCCGCGCGATCCGTTTCGATACAGAAAAGCAGCTTTGCGATTTCATTTCTTCCGTGCAGGCGGCTTCGCCCGTCGATGCGTTCGCGGTGTGCGAGCCGTGCGAAATGCCCGGTTACGAAGCGCGGGTAATCATGGCGGCAGGGTGTTTCGTCGAAGGCGCGTCCATCGAGCTTTCCGCCGACGCGCCCATCCGCGAGCCGTACACGGCGTATTTTCAGGGCGGCTTGACTTACGAACACGCAAAATACGCGCTGAAAAAAATGCTCGCGAAGCTGATCTGAGAAAAGCGCGCGCCAAAACAATAAACCGATAAAAAAACGACAACGGCGCAATCAATCGCCGTTGTCGAAAAAAAAAATAAAAAAAAATAAAAAAGCGTGGAGGGACACGCTTGGTGGACGCGAAAGGGTTCGAACCTTCGACCTCTACCATGTCAAGGTAGCGCTCTGACCAACTGAGCTACGCCTCCGAAAAAAGCAACGAAAAGCTTTGTGTAACTATCTTCGCGTGCAATTCTATTGTAGCAGATAATTTTCTTTCCGTCAATCGTTTTTCGGCGAAAACCGCATAAAACCGATAAAAATTTCGGCGAAAATTTCCGCAAGGCAAAAAACCGCATAAAAAAGCACGAAATAAAAATCCCGCAAAAGGAGTGAAAAAACGTAAACAATGAAAAAGGACAACCGAACTTACGTCATCGACGAAACCGATAAGCAGATTTTATCTTTTTTAAAGGACAACGCGCGGCTTCCCGTAAAGCACATTGCCGAAAAAACGTTTTTATCGCCCACGGCGATCGCCACGCGCATCGAGCGGCTTGAAGAAGCGGGGTACATCACGGGTTATCACGCGCATTTAAACCCCGAGCTTCTCGGTTTTCGCGTAAAAGCGTTTATCAACGTCGAAGTCGATCCCGTGCGCAAAAAAGAATTTTATCCGTATATCCAAAGTCAGCTCAACGTGGTGGAATGTAACTGCGTCACAGGTGATTTTTCCATGCTCGTGGAAGTGCTTTTTCCCACCACGTCCGATCTCGATCTTTTTATCAACGAATTGCAGCATTTCGGCAGAACGAAAACGATGATCGTGTTTTCCACGTCGGTAGAGCATCGCGATTCTTTTATCGACGTGCCGGACGAAGAATAAAGCCGGACAAAAAATAAAAAAGCAATAAACGGTATGGCAATAAAATATGATGAAGATACCCCGTTTTACGGCGCACGGCGGGTAAACAGGCAGGAAAATACAGGCAAAAGAAACAGGTAGAAGAAAATGGATAGTTTGATTATCTTATTTGCTTTGTTCGTCTTGGTGTTTATACCATGGATAACACGGCAAAGAAAAATCGCGGCAATCAGGCACATTCTGAACAGAAAAAAACAAAACAAGGAGAATTTGAATATGAAAGAACTTGCAAAGCGGTTTATCGAAAAAGAATGTATCGTTTATACAGTTACTTCAAACGATAGCAGCATACATGGCGTAATAAAAGAAATTGACGACGGCGGAATGGTGATTGAAAAAACATCGGGCGAAAAAGAACTTATCAATCTTGATTTTGTCACTCGTATCAGAGAGTATCCGAGAAAGAAAAACGGGAAGAAAAAGATAATATTCGAGTGAGCGGGATAGTCGGGCGATTTGCCGGCACGGTGTTGCGCAATCGAATCAAAATCAGGTAAAAACGCCTATAAATTCCACCAGTCCTTATCAATAATCCCGGGCGGCTCGGAAGGGCGCGCGGGCAGATTGTTTTTTGTGGAAACGGCGGGCAGCACGATGGTATCGCCGAAAACTTCCCTGTAAAAAGGCGTTACGGAATACTCGTAAGTCTTGCCGCTTTCCACGGCGTCGGCAAAAACGTCGCGCCGTTTTCCGCGATAAATCACGCGTTTTTCGCCGTTTTCTTCGCGTTCGAGAAGATATTCGTAGCACTCGGGGGATTCGTCCGGAATGGTGATTTTCACCGTTCCGTTTTCATATTCGATCTGCGGCTCGGCAATCGCGGGGTGCGAAAATTTCGTCGAGCGGGCAAGCGGCAAACGCTTCGTATCGAAAAGCTCGTAAATTTTATAATTTTCCGGCGCAAGCTCGTCGGCAATCGTCAGTTTATGATCGCGCTCGTAATCGGTTTTGTCCAGCGCGATTTTTTCTATGCTCTGCGGCAGCGAAAAACTTTCCGCGCCGCTTTTTTGCTGCGTTTCGCGCAGAAAAGAATATAATTTGTC
>CALARO010000266.1 GCA_937888935.1 uncultured Clostridia bacterium | reverse complement strand
ACGTCTTCTTGTTTGTCGTCCCCCGTATCGCACGCGTATACCTTATAGATATAATAACCGTCGTCCGGCTTCACGGAAATCGTAACGCTGTCGCCGTTTAAAGGCAACGCGTCAGACGCGGCGATCGTACCGTTTTCCGATTGCGAAAGCGTAACTTTTCTCGTAGCGTTTCTGATTTTTCCGAACGCGGCGATTTTCGCGCGCACTTCGCTTTTTACGATCGTCCGCGAATAATTTTTAACGGTGGTAGACTTTTCGCGCGTGGCAACGCCGAAAAACCTGCCGTTGCCCGCTCTGAACATATTTCTGCCGATCAGCGTTTTCAGATCGCCGGCGGTTTGCTCCCACACAACGGGCGTATCGGCGGTGATCACCTGCACGTATTCGTTGTTGAAGCAAATGTAATATTCATTATTGTCATAAATAAATTCTACTTTCAGGCTGTTTTTTTCGGTTACGTCGGGCTTATAATTCGTTTCGTATTTAAAAGCGTGCCACGATTCGTACACCGCGTCCCACACAACCGTTTTGATCATCATTTTCCCTTGAAAACCAGCTTCATCGGAAATATACGGACCAAACGCGATATTTCTGCCTTCCGTTTCCGCCGCCACGAAATACGAAACCGGATCGAAACCGTCGTTCGTCATCAGCGAGCCGTTATTCCCCGCCGTTTCGTAAGTAAGATAAAAACTATCCCCTTTCACGGCGTTTCTCGAATCGGTTTCCCGTTCGTCCTCGCGACAGAATAAGAAATTCAGCGCGGAAGCGCTTTGCGCGGGCAAACAGGTGAGCGTTCCGTTGTCGTTACGGATCAGATCTTTATGAATACGGAAAAATCTGTTTTCGTTGTTCGTACTGCCGCGAAAATCGCCTTCGTATTCGCCCGATACGTCGTATTGATAAACGGGATCGTCTTTCGACGCCGTTTTTTTCACCGATTCGTCGGGAAGCGCTTTCGCGCAGGAAGTCGCGCCGAGCAACGTTACGATCGCCAGAAACGCGCCTATGCTTCGATTGATTTTCATTGCAGATTTTCCTCCTTTATTTGCCCATTATAAAGATATCGGAGATTCCGATCACGGCTTTTTCGTCTTCCGGTTCGGATAGACTCTTGCTGATCACCAGCGTTATTTTTTTCACTTTCAGCGGGCGGAAACAAGCCGTTGCCGCCGCCCCCGGAATCACCGAGCCGTACAACGTAGAGCCGTATTCTTCGGGAAATACGAGATCTTCGATTTTATACGTTGCCGCAGCGTTTTCGAATATGATATAATCGACTGCGCCGAACGCCGTGTCTATATTTATATCGTTATAAATCGCTATTGCGCGCACTTCCCGTTCTTCTTCGAAGGTAAAAGTGATCGTTGTTCTGCCGCCGCGAGTTCTGAAAACGATGGCGTCGTCGCGATCGTGAATCGCCACGTACCCGTCGTTTAAATACCCGGCGGTATTGGCGGCGTTGCTTGCCGCTACCGTTGCCTGCGCCGCAATATTCTCGTAGCCGTTCGCGATTCCCGGCACGGGCTGTATCGTAGACGTAGGGCCGTTGCAATGCGGCACGTCGTAGCCGAGTTCGGGGTAATACCGCCAAAGCACGCGATCGACGGCGATCGTTCTCGGTTCGGGCTTTCCGTAATCTTTGTGCCGATGGTAAAATACGTACGTTTCGCCGTCGGCCTCCACAAACGAGCCGATGCCCGTGCCGCTGATCTTTTCGCCCATTTCGTTATTGATCGTAACGATCGGCTGCCCTTCGTTTTCGTCGAGTTTCGTATACGGACCGAGCGGGTTATCCGCCACCGCCGCCGTTACGGGATAATAAATGCTGTAATATCCGCCCGGGGAAAAGGTGAGATAATATTTCTTTACTTTCGTGCCGTCCGGCTTTATCGTGGTATGCGCCTGCACATAGCCGCCCTCGTCAAGCCCCACCATACCCGTTTTCATGGAAAGTTCGTGTTTTTCGTTTCCGTTCACGGTTTTATAAAACGGCTTGGTAAGCTGAACGAGCGTATCGAGATCCGGCGTTACCGGATCGAGCATTTTTACGCCGAATATGCACGGCCCCGTTACCCGACGCGTTTCTTTATCGCCCGGATCCGTTCTCGTATCGTCTACGTTCTGTATCACCGTGTAAAGGTACAAATCCCCGTTGTCGTCGTAGAACGGGCTGGTGTCGATCACCGTCATAATCACGCCCTGTTCGCCGAAAATCCGCTGAATTTCCGGGCCTTCGTTAAACGCAATCAACGGATCTGCTTCCGTAACTTCCTGTTCCGTCGTTTCGCCCGTCCACACGCCGGAAGCATCGAATTTCTTCATGTTTCGCGTACCCGTCCACAGTTTGAAAGGACCTGACGGGGTATCTGCGATTGCCAGCCCGGAAAGCCATTTATCGTTTAACGATTTCTTATCTTCCGGCTGCAGCGAATCGAGATCGTCGCGCGATTTCGCACCGAAATACATTAAATATTTATCTTTAAAGCGCGCGTCTGTTCCACGATATTTCACGATGCGCGGCGCCCAGTTCGAAGCGTGGCTCGCCCACGAAGTTGCCGGGTTGTATCCGTTTTCGAAAATATACCCCACCCACTCGTAATCGCCGAAATCTTTCGTTTTATAAATACTCATCGGCGCAGACGTTACGTATACGTAAAAATATCCGTCGTCTTCGTTGAAGTAAGCCACGGGATCGGCGGCGTTGTCAAAGTCGCCGTCGTTACGGTAAAACACGTCGTTATCGTATTTGCCGTTTTCCGTCAGTCCCGTAGAATAGGGCAAAATTTCCGTTGTTTCCGAAGCGGCGAGCCGATCCGCCGTCTGATCGATAGAATTCGCATTTTCCGCGCAACCCGCCGCCGAAAGGCACAACGCGCCGGCAATTAACCAACAAGCAAGTTTTTTTATTTTCACCTTATTTCTATCTTTATTAACCTTTGCCATTCTATCACAAT
>CALARO010000265.1 GCA_937888935.1 uncultured Clostridia bacterium | reverse complement strand
CATGGTCTCGCTTCCGAAAGCCGCCAATCCCGAGCATATCCGCCAGAACGCCGAACTTGATTTCACGATTTCGGACGGCGACATGCTGCTTTTGCAGAACGCGCAAAAATTCAGAAACGCCGACTACGGCGAATCCCGTGTCTTTCCCGTGTACGGCGGAAAATTATAAAAGTTATAAAAGGCGGTACAAAAAAATGAAAATTATCTCGAAAGAAGAACTTGAAAAAGCGATGCAATTCCCCGCCGGCGGCGAAAACACGGCGTATGCGCAGTATTTCACGGGCAAATGCTATCTCGAAATGCTCACGAAAACGTCGAAAGTCGACGTGGCGAACGTCACATTCGCGCCCGGCTGCCGCAATTCGTGGCACATTCACCACAAGGGCGGGCAAATTCTGCTCGTTCTCGCGGGCGAAGGTTGGTATCAGGAATACGGCAAACCCGCGCGGCGGTTGGCGGCGGGCGACGTCGTGGAAATCCCGTCCGAAGTCAAGCATTGGCACGGCGCGGCGAAAGACTCGTGGTTTGCGCACCTTGCCATAGAGATCCCCGCCGAAGGCGCGAAAAACGAGTGGCTCGAACGCGTTTCCGATCAGGACTACAATAACTTATAAGGAAGTAAAAACAATGTCTAAAATATTAACCGTTTACTATTCAGCCGAATAAAAACAAGCTTATTTTCATTCGGCTACGCACCAAAAAAAAAAGAAATCGCGGCGGCAAGAAAATCTTGCCGCCGCCGTTTTAATCTCAGCATAATTTTAATCTCAGCCTTTCTATTTCAGACTGTTTTTATCACCGCCATATTCCTGTCACGCAAGCGTTAATTGTCCTTTCTCAATATTCGCAAACGTCAGCGTCACGCTCTTGCCCCCGCGAGCCACCGTAACTTTCAGGGTATCCCCCACGCGAACGTGCAAAATCGCATTCTTAAAATCTGCAAGCGTATTCACCGAAACATTCAGAACTTCCGCGCCGCCGCGCTCGATCGCCACCGATAAAATCACCTCGTCCACTTCAAAAACGCCCGCGCCGATCCCCGCGTCTTTATCGCCTTTCGCCGCCACCGAAGCAACTCTCACGGTCTCTTTTAAAATCAGCTTATCGTGCGCTTCGTTCCATTCGCTATGCGCGTTTTCCGAAGCAATCGTTATCCCGAAATACGGTTTAAGCGGCGCGGCGTTCGTCTCGATAATGCTCGTCGCCAAAGCTTCCACGTCCGCAATCGGCAGCGCATACCCCATATTTTCCACCGCCGTACCCGAAGAAGAAGTCGTCGTCTTCGCGTTCACAATGCCCACAAGATGGCCCTGCGCGTTGAATAATCCGCCGCCCGAATTGCCCGGGTTAATCGCCGTATCCGTCCGCAATACGTGAAACGTCGTCGAAGTTTTTTCGTCCGCCGCGTTCATCGAAATATATTCCGATTCCACCGAAACCACGCCTTGCGAAACGGAAATACCGTTGCCCGAAGGATTGCCGATCGCGTACACTTTCTCGCCCACCGTCACGCCGTTTTTCTCGGTTTTCACCGCCGTCGCCGTACCCGCCGCGGCAGCTTTTTTCAGATTTTCGTCGCCTTTCACTTCCAGCACGGCAATATCGCTGAGCATCGAACCGCCCACATAACTTGCCTTCACCGCCGAACCGGATTTATCTTCAAACCCCGTCACTCTGCCGCTGAAAGCGTCGGTTTTCTTGTCCAGAAGAATGTTCGCGCCGTACAAATAAATAAAAATATTGTTATCGTTCGCAATATGCTCGCCGTTCGCCCCATTGCCCGTCACGGAATTCGCCGCTTGCGCATTGTAAAGCACGTGATAATTCGTAATAATATACGCATTGCCATTCAGTAAAGAATTCTCGTTCAGCGTATAAATCACACCGCTTCCCGCCGAAAGTCCCCACCCGGATTCGCCGTTCGAAGAAGCTGTATACATTCCGCAGTAAATCGAAACGGCGGAAGTCAAATTTTTCGCAATCTGCGCGGTGTTGTTGTTTTCGTTGTAAGAAACGCTGAGATATTCTTTCAAAAAGTCGTCGAACGACTTATTTTCGTTCCCGCTTTTCGCGCGCCACGATTCGTAAATATCGTCGATGGTAGGTGATTTCGCGCTTTCGCCGTCAGAGCCTTTCAGGCTGGCGAGCCATTCCTGTTCCGTTCCCACGAAGCCGTTTTTCACAGCGACGTCGTAAGCGGTCTGCGGTTCGAGATTGCACGCGGAAAAGCCGAGCGCGGAAACGCCCGCAAGCATCGCGCAAATTAAAGTTTTAAACGTTCTTTTTCTCATAATCAAAAACCCCTATAAGAATTTACATAAATAAATATACTCTGAAAATTCGTATACGATTTTACGATTTATTGAAATTTTCGTGAAAAATCGCCCATCAACACAAAAAACCTGAAATTCCCCTATTCATAGCCTTTGATATAGCCTTCCCCCCGGGGGGAAGGTGTCGCCGAACGGCGACGGATGAGGGGCAGTTACACTATCCAATAAAAAACTTGCAATCTAAAAAATAAAGCCTTATTTAAAAGTTCCATTTCCGAACGCGCGTCAGAAACAAGCAAGACC
>CALARO010000264.1 GCA_937888935.1 uncultured Clostridia bacterium | reverse complement strand
ATAATTCTTTAAAAAACGTGAAAAAGCGTTTAAACCGCGAAAAAAACGGTTAAAATAGCTAAAAATCGTTAAAAATCTATCGGAGGCTATCGAATGAAAGAAAAGAACGTGCTTATCCCCTACGTTGTAGAGCGCACGAGCGCGGGCGAAAGATCTTACGATCTGTATTCCCGCCTGCTCGACGATCGTATCGTGTTTTTAAGCGGCGAGATCGACGACGCGCTTGCCAACACCGTAGTGGCGCAGCTGATTTACCTGGAAGGGAAAGAGCCGGGGAAAGATATTTCCCTGTATATCAATTCCCCGGGCGGATCGGTTACGGCGGGGAAGGGGGTTTGCGGTAAGAAGAATATTTTGAAGTGCGACCGTTGCACGATTTTTTTTTGAATGGGGGCAAGAATGGGCGCGTTTTTATTATCGAGCGGCGCGAAAGGCAAACGCTACGCGCTGCCCAATTCCGAGATTATGATCCACCAGCCTCTCGGCGGCGCACAGGGACAGGCGAGCGATATTAAAATTCAGGCGGATCATATCATGCGCACCAAAGCCAAGCTCAATCGGATTCTTTCCGAAAACACGGGCAAAGACCTTTCGATTATCGAACGGGATACCGACCGCGACAATTATATGTCCGCGGAAGAAGCGCGTGAATACGGCTTGATCGACAAGGTGTTCGACAGAAGATAAATTCCCTGCCGGATAAAAACGAAAACGGCGCGCAGCTTTCCGGGGTAAAAAGAAAGTCGCGCGCTTGTTTATATTCGTTGTATTGCGTTGATATCCGGCGAAAATGCACAGAAGAAAAAGCACAAGGAGGTAAAGGAAAATGTTTGATAAAGAAAGACATTGTTCGTTTTGCGGAAAAAAGGAAAGCGAAGTGATGCAGCTGATCGCTTCCCCCGAAGGAACGTTTATCTGCGAAAATTGCGTGGAAATCTGCAAGACGATGATCGACGAGATGCTTGAAAAGGAAAAGACGGAAAACGTTTCCGTACCCTTGAAAAAACCCGCCGAACTCAAAGCGGAACTCGATAAATATATCGTGGGGCAGGATAAGGCAAAGCGCGTTCTTTCCGTGGCGGTGTACAACCATTATAAGCGCATCAACTCGCTTGCCGAGAAAAAGGACGACGACGTAGAAATCGAAAAGAGCAACATACTGCTGCTCGGCCCTACTGGCAGCGGCAAAACGTTGCTTGCCAAAACGCTGGCGCGCATTTTAAACGTGCCGTTCGCGGCGGCGGACGCCACCACGCTCACCGAAGCGGGTTACGTCGGCGAAGACGTGGAAAATATTCTTTTAAAACTCATTCAGAACGCGGATTACGACGTGGCGCGCGCGCAGCGCGGCATCATTTATATCGACGAAATTGATAAAATCGCGCGCAAGGGCGAAAACGTTTCGATCACGCGCGACGTTTCGGGCGAAGGCGTGCAGCAGGCGCTTCTGAAAATTATCGAAAGCACGGTGGCTTCCGTTCCCCCGCAGGGCGGCAGAAAGCACCCGCAGCAAGAGTGCCTGAGAATCGACACCACGAATATTCTGTTTATTTGCGGCGGCGCGTTCGTGGGACTTGATAAAATCGTGGCTTCCAGAAAGGACGATACCACGCTCGGCTTCGGCGGCAAGGTGCGCCTTGGCAAAGACGAGGTGGATTATTCCGCGCTGGAAGATGTAAAACCGCAGGATCTCACGAAATTCGGGCTGATCCCCGAGTTTGTGGGCAGACTTCCCATCGTGGTGAATTTAAACCCGCTGGACGAAGACGCGCTTGTAAAAATTCTCACCGAGCCGAAAAACGCGATCATCAAGCAGTATCAGAAGCTCGTTGGTCTTGACGGCGTGAAACTCACCGTAGAAGACGACGCCGTGCGGGAAATCGCGCAGACGGCTATCCGCTTAAAGACGGGCGCGCGCGGCTTGCGCACGATTATCGAAGGCGTGATGACGGGCGTGATGTACAAGATCCCTTCCGAGCCGGACGTGGAAGAAGTGATCGTTACGAAAGAGTGCATCACAAACGGCGCAGAGCCGGTGCTTGTGTATAAAAAGTCGGCGTAAAAGCTTGCAAAAGCTTATAAAAAAGCGCGAAAAGATATAGTTTGTTCCCGCCTGCGGCGCGCCGCAGGCGGGCGAATTTTATAGCGTGAATTTTATATAATAGTTAAACTAAAAACGCGAAATTTCGCCCACTACCCCCTACGTTTTTAATTGTTGCCGTGAAAAACGCGGCGGAAACGAAAAACCGGGAAGCAAATAAAAACCGTTGCGAAACCGCGCGATATTTCGCGCGCCGGCAACAGCGCGGGCGAAATTCTGTTTAAAGTACGCGCGCGCGGGGCAAAAATAGTATATGGAAAAGAATACGAAAAAGAAAAAAATTATCCTTCCCGTAGTGCCGCTTCGCGGGAAAGTGGCTTTCCCCGGCACGATTTTCTCGTTCGACGCGGGCAGACCCGCCACCATCGAAGCGATTAAAAAGTCCGCAGCCGAATTCGGCGGCGAGCTTCTGATCTGTACGCAGAAACTCACGGACAAAAACGACGTGGAAGCCGAAGATATGTACGAAGTCGGCACGATTGCCGAAGTTAAGCAGTCTACAAACCTGCCCGGCGGCGCGCTGCGCGTGGTAGCCGAAGGCAAGCGCGCGGTGAAAGTGAAGGCGTTTACGAAAACCGATTGTTTCTACGCCGAATGTGCCGAGCTGAAAATCGCGCACGGCGACGAGGTGATGGAAGAAGCGTATTTCCGCTCTACCCGCGCGCTCGTGGCGGACGTGCTGATTGCCGACGGAAAATTGAGCAAAGAAACGGTGGCGAAGCTCGAACTCGTTACCGACCCTTACGAATACGTAAACACCGTGGTAAACGCGATGCGCGTGCGGATCGACGTGAAGCAGGCGGTGCTTGAACAAACCGACGTGATCGAGAAAATGAAATTTCTCGAACAGGCGCTCAACGACGAGCTGGAAATCACGAAAATCGAGAAGCGCATTTCGTCCGCGGTGCGGCAGAGCATCGAGCGTTCGCAGAAAGATTATTATCTTCGCGAGCAGCTCAAAGCGATTCACGGCGAGCTTGGCGACGACGGCAAAGAACAGGACAAATACCGTGAAAAGGCGGAAGAAAAGCATTTGCCCGGGTACATGCGCGAGAAGTTTTTAAAAGAAGTGGATCGGCTCGGCAGAATGCAGCCGTCTTCGCCCGAGTATACGGTGATCACTTCGTATCTCGATCAGGTGCTTGATCTGCCGTGGACGGAAGAAACGAAGGACACGGAAAAACTTGCGGACGCGGCGGCGATTTTAAACGAAGACCACTACGCTCTCGAAAAAATCAAGGACAGAATTTGCGAATATCTCGCCGTTTTAAAGCTGACGGGCAATATGAAAGCACCGATTTTGTGCTTTGTAGGCCCGCCGGGCGTGGGCAAAACGAGTATCGCGCGTTCGATTGCGCGCGCGCTCGGCAGAAAATTCGTGCGCATGAGCCTTGGCGGCGTGAAAGACGAAGCGGAAATCCGCGGACACCGCCGCACGTATATCGGCTCGATGCCGGGACGGATTTTGTACGCGATGAAGAGCGCGGGTACGATCAACCCCGTGATTTTGCTGGACGAAATAGATAAAATTTCTTCGGATATGCGCGGCGATCCCGCCGGCGCGCTTCTGGAAGTGCTTGATCCCGAGCAGAACAATTCTTTCCGCGATCGCTATCTCGAAGAGCCGTACGATCTTTCGAAAGTGCTGTTCGTCACCACGGCGAACACGCTCGATACCATTCCCGCGCCGCTTCTCGATCGTATGGAAGTCATCGAGCTTTCGGGGTACACGCTCGAAGAGAAAAAGGAAATCGCGCGGCGGTATCTCGTGCCGAAGCAGCTCAAAGCCAACGGCTTAACGGAAAAAGACGCCGCGTTTTCAGACGGCGCGATCAGAAAAATAGTTGAAGGCTACACCATGGAAGCGGGCGTGCGTACGTTAGAACGCACGATCGGCTCGGTGTGCCGCAAAATCGCCGTTTCGGCGGCGGACAAGTCAGACGAAATCGGCGCGGCGGGCGCGGCAGGCGCGGCGAACGAAACCGGCAGAAGCGGCGCGGCGGTTACGAAAAATAAAGGCAAAGAAAAGCGCGAAAAGGTATCCGTCACCGAGCGCAATGTGGAAAATTATCTCGGCGCGCCGCGCTATTCGAGAAGCGAATTAGAGAGAAGGCCGGAAGTCGGCGCGGCTGTGGGGCTTGCCTGGACGGCGGTAGGCGGCGTTACGCTCACGGTGGAAGCCGCGATCGTGAAAGGCAAGGGCGACGTGCGCCTGACGGGCAAACTCGGCGACGTGATGAAAGAATCCGCATTTGCCGCGCTCACGTTTATCCGCTCGCACGTGGCGCGGTACGGGTTAGACGAAACGCTGTTTGAAAACAGCGACGTGCATATTCACGTACCCGAAGGCGCAACGCCGAAAGACGGACCTTCGGCGGGCATTACGATGGCAACGGCGGTGCTTTCCGCGTTTTCGGGACTGCCCGTGAAAAAGAGCGTGGCGATGACGGGCGAAATCACGCTGCGCGGCAAGGTGCTGCCCATCGGCGGACTGAAAGAAAAGGCACTTGCGGCGCGCCGCGCGGGTATCCGCCGCGTGATTATTCCCGCCGAAAATAAAAAAGATCTCGAAGAGCTTCCCGCGTCGATCCGCGAAGAAATGACGTTTCTTCCCGTCACGAACGCCGAAGAAGTGTTCAGAGAAGCGATCGACGGCTTTAAAACGCACCGCGCGGAAGAAACCAAGTCGGAAAAGCACGAATTGCACGAAACGCGCGCCCCGATGCCGTGCTGAAATAATGTTAATGAAAGTACAATAAATACAAAAATGCCACCACCATGGGCGGCGCGAATAAGTTTTTGCGGTAAAAAATTATGGAATATCTTTACAAAAACAAAACGGGCGGCGCGAGCGGCGAAAAAGTCGGCGAAAAAATCGGCGAAAAAATCGGCGCGCAGGCGGAAAAAAAGCCGTCGCTCGTGATAAAAAACGCGAAATTCGTCACTTCGGCGGCAACGAGCGCGCAGTTTATCAAGGCGGATAAGCCGATGATCGCCGTGTGCGGCAAGTCGAACGTGGGCAAAAGCACGTTTATCAATATGCTTGCGGGGCAGAAGCGGCTTGCGAAAACGAGCGCAGCGCCGGGCAGAACGCGGCTTGTGAATTATTTCGATTTCGGCGAATTTTACCTTGTGGATCTGCCGGGGTACGGGTACGCCGAAGTTTCCAAGGCGGAAAAGGCGAAGTGGGCGAAAACGCTCGATAAATTTTTCGAAAACAAGCGGGAACTCGCGCACGTGTATCTGCTTCTCGATTGCAGGCACGATCCCACCGCGGACGATTTGCAGATGCTGAATTATCTGAATTATCACGTAGTGCCGTTCACCGCCGTGCTTACGAAAGGCGATAAGCTTTCGAAAATGAAGCTGAAAGAGCAGAAGGTAAAAATCGCTGCGAAAGCGGGACTTGCGGCGGGCAATATCATCGCCACGGGCGCGGAAAAAAATATCGGCAAGGCGGAAATTCTCGAAAAAATCGCGGAAATTCTTGCCTTTGCCCACGAAACGGAAGCTGAAAACGACGGCGAAGAAAGCGAGATAATCGAAACGGATACGGAAGAAACGGAAGATGAAAAAGGAAATTCCGAAACGAAAACCGCGAGGATGAATGCCGCGGCAAAAATCGCCGCGGTACCGTCCGAAAAGAATTGACAAACCGCACGCTTGCATAGTATAATATAGAAAGGCAAAACGCGAAAACACGAAAAGGGCAAAAGAAAATGCGCATCTGGGCGAAAGCGATCAAAGGCGGCAAAATCCGCAAACAATTTGTATACGAGCGCGAGGGCAAAGTGGTGTACTCGCAGTTTTTCACGTATCTTTCGGAAATCTGCGCCACGCTTGATATTCCCACGCCCGTGCTTTTGAAAACGCACATTTTCAATTTCGCGAAATTCAATCACGTCAACTTTCTTCCGCGCGATTTTGTGGAAAGTTTCCCCTACGATAAACTCGCGCTCGAAAATATTTTTTGAGAAAACCCCGCTTTTTCCTTGACAAACCGAAAAATTCGGGGTATAATACAAGTGTTTTAAAATCGAATACAAGCCGTGACCTGCGCGAAAAACGAAAGCGTACCGTCACGGTTGTCTTTTTGCGTTCCTTGAAAAAGGGCGGTTTTTTTACTATAAACCGCGAAAAAACCGCGAAAAAACGCGCGCGAAAATCATGCAAAACAAGCGCGGAAATCGGTTTTAAAACGAAGCGAAATAAAAAAATTTTTTTGCGGGATAAGCAGGAAAACAACTCGGAGGTAAAACACAACATGGCTGAAAAATTTCAGATGACGCAGAAAGGTTACGACGAAGCGGTGAAGCTTCTGAAGTATCTGCAAGGCACGAAGCGCAAAGAGATCGTGGCGCGTATCGCGGAAGCGCGTTCGCACGGCGATCTTTCCGAAAACGCGGAATACGACGCGGCGCGCACCGAGCAGTCGAACAACGAGATGGAAATCGAAGAACTCGATTATAAGATTAAAAACGCGGAAATCATCGCGGAAAACAACGATACAAGCAAGGTGAATATCGGCAACGTGGTGAAGGTGTACGATCCCGATCTCGAAGAAGAAGAATCCTACGAAATCACCGGCACTACCGAATCGAACATTCTCGAAAACAAGATTTCCAACGTATCGCCCGTAGGCGCTGCGCTCATCGGCGCGAAAGTCGGCGATCGCGTAACCGTGCGCCCCGAAGGCGGCGAAGCTTACGAACTTGTGGTAAAGGAAATCACGCTCGCGAAAAAGTAAAAAGCTAAGCAAAAACGAGGACGGAACAAATGGAAGAAAACAAGCAGAATCAAGGACAAGCCCCCGAACAGACGGCGGAAACGCTTGCCGAGCAGGCGCGGATTCGCCGTGAAAAGCTCGCGAAATTGCAGGGCGAAGGCAAAAACCCCTACGAGCAGGTGAAGTACCCAGTAGACGCGGACAGCGCGCAGATCAAAGCGAATTTCGAAGCGTACGAAGGCAAAACGGTAACGATGGCGGGCAGAATGATGTCGCGCCGGATCATGGGCAAAGCTTCGTTCTCGCACATCGCGGATAAGAGCGGCTCGATACAGATCTACGTCACCCGGCAGGACATCGGCGAAGAGAACTATCTCGCGTACAAAAAGGACTACGACATCGGCGATATTTTCGGCTTCAAAGGCTTCGTATTCAAAACGCAGACGGGCGAAGTGACGGTACACGTCACCGAGCTTACGCTGCTTACGAAATCGCTGCTGCCGCTGCCCGAAAAGTACAACGGCTTGCAGGATAAAGACATGAAGTACCGCCTGCGCCATCTCGATCTGATCATGAACGACGACGTGAAAAACACTTTCCGTATGCGTTCGAAAATCATGAAAGAATTGCGCGCGTACCTGGACGGCATCGGGTATCTCGAAGTGGACACCCCCGTATTGCTGCCGCTGGAAATCGGCGCGGACGCCCGCCCTTTCAAAACGCACCACAACGCGCTGAATATCGACATGTATATGCGTATCGAAACGGAGCTTTTCTTGAAACGCCTGATTGTGGGCGGCCTGGATCGCGTGTACGAAGTGGGCAGAATTTTCAGAAACGAAGGCATGGACGCCTTCCACAACCCCGAGTTTACCACAATCGAGATGTATCAGGCGTACACCGATTATAAAGGCATGATGGATCTTATAGAAGATCTTTACAAAACGGTGACGAAAAACGTGTGCGGCACGCTGGACATCACGTATCAG
>CALARO010000263.1 GCA_937888935.1 uncultured Clostridia bacterium | reverse complement strand
CCCTTTTCGCTTTTTCTCTTCAACGAGAAAAGCGCGAAAAAGCCTACGGCAGCGGGGGGGCGTCGCCCGTTTCGTTACGCACCCACAGGGTGTTTCGTTACGGACTGTTGCAAATCGTTTAAAATTTTTCTTTTTTCCCTTGTTTATAGGCTTCCCCTTTTCGCTTTTTCTCTTCAACGAGAAAAGCGCGAAAAAGCCTACGGCAGCGGGGGGCGTCGCCCGTTTCGTTACGCACCCACAGGGTGTTTCGTAACGGACTGCTGCAAATCGTTTTGAATTTTACTTTTTTGTCTTTGATATAGCCCCCCCAATCCCCCTTTTTAAATTTCCAACCATTGTCAGATAAATTTCCGCAAAAAACCGCGAACAAATGTTTGACAAAACTTTTCCTGCGTGCTATAATACAATCACACAGAAGGTAAAAAGCGATGATCGAAGAAGAACGGCTGAAAATTTTAACCGAAGGCGCGAAGTACGACGTATCGTGTTCGTCCTCCGGCTCGCGGCGAAAAAACGAACCGGGCGGCATAGGCAACGCGGCGTTCGGCGGTATCTGCCACTCGTTCGCGGCGGACGGCAGGTGCATTTCTCTTTTAAAAATTTTAATGACGAACGATTGCGTGTACGATTGCAAGTACTGCCCCAATCGCCGCAGCGCAGACGTTCCCCGCGCCACGCTCACGCCCGAAGAGATCTGCGAACTCACCGTGGGGTTTTACCGCCGCAACTATATCGAAGGCTTGTTTTTATCGTCGGCGGTGTATAAAAACCCCGATTACACCATGGAACTTTTAATCGAAACGGCGGAACTTCTGCGCAAAAAATACCGTTTCAACGGCTACGTGCATTTAAAAGGCATTCCCAAAGCCGATCCCCTGCTCGTGGAAAAGGCGGCGCGGCTCGCCGATCGCATGAGCTACAATCTCGAACTGCCGGGCGAAGAGAGCCTGAAAAAACTCGCCCCGCAAAAAACAAAAAAATCGCTGCTGCTGCCCATGGGTCAGCTCGCGCAGGGCAAAAAAGCGTTCGCGCAGGATAGAAAATTTTTAGCCAACGCCAACGGCGCGCCGCGGCTTCTCACGGCTTCGGGCATGCAAATCGGCGCAAGCGAAACCGCCCCCGCGGTATTCCGCGCCGCAAAACGCCCCCTGTATCTGCCCGCCGGGCAAACCACGCAAATGATCGTCGGGGCGTCGCCCGAACGCGACGGAAAAATTCTGCGGCTTTCAAACGCCCTGTACCGCAAATTTTCCATGCGAAGAGTATATTTTTCGGCGTATCTGCCCGTGGTGAACGATCCGCTGCTGCCGCAAAACGGCGAAAAACTGCTTCGCGAACACCGATTGTATCAGGCGGACTGGCTGATGCGCTACTACGGCTTTACGCCCGAAGAAATCGCGGACGAAGACGAAAATCTGCCCGTGGA
>CALARO010000262.1 GCA_937888935.1 uncultured Clostridia bacterium | reverse complement strand
CACGAGACGGGTCAGAAGCGAACTGCGCCCGTTCGATTTCGCGCCCGAAGCGTTCGTCGCCCCGTGCGACGGCAAGCTTTCGCTGTACCGGCTCACGGCAGACGCGCGCTTCACGGTGAAGGGCTACGAATACACGGCGGCGGAGCTTTTAAAAAACGCGGAACTCGCGAAGAAATTCGAAGGCGGGTATTGCTTTATTTTCCGCCTTTGCGTGGAAGATTATCACCGCTATTTTTATTTCGACGACGGCGTGAAAAGCGAAAACACGTTTATCAAAGGCAGATTGCACACGGTGCAGCCCGTCGCGCTCGGGCGGCGGCGGGTGTTTACGGAAAACTGCCGCGAATACACCGTGATCGAAACGGCGCATTTCGGCACGGCGGTGCAATGCGAAGTGGGCGCGATGATGGTGGGCAGAATCGTGAATAATCACGGCGCGTGCGAAGTGAAGCGCGGCGAAGAGAAAGGTCGATTCGAATTCGGCGGCTCAACGATTATCATACTCACGCAGAAGGGCGCGGTGCTGCCGGACGAAGAATTTTTAATAAACACCGCCGAAGAGAAAGAAACCAAAGTGAAGTGCGGCGAAAAAATCGGCGCGGCAGGCACATTCTGCGCGGCGGGGCAGAGAGAATAGCGAAAAGAACATGGAAAAAATACGCGACGTACTCAAAAAACACGGCTTTACGTTTAAAAAGAGCCTGGGGCAGAATTTCATCACCGACGAGAATTTGCTCGAATCCATCGCGGAAGCCGCGGGCATAAGCAAAGAAGATACGGTGGTGGAAATCGGCTGCGGGGCAGGCACGCTCACGCGCGCGCTTTCGAAAAAGGCGGGCAGAGTGGTGGCGTACGAAGTGGACAGAGATCTGCAACCCGTGCTTGCGGAAACGCTTGCGGGGTGCGAAAACACGGAAGTGGTTTTCCGAGATTTTTCCAAAGAGAATCTGAGCGCGCTGCACGAAGAAATCGGCGAATACACGGTGGTTGCGAATTTGCCGTACTACGTTACCACGCCCATCGTCACAAGGCTTTTGGAAGAAGGCATAGGCGTGAAAGGCGTGTGCGTGATGGTGCAGCAGGAAGTTGCGGAAAGGTTCTGCGCAAAAGAGAATACGCCCGAATACGGCGCGATCACGGCGGCGATCGCCCTGCGCGGCACGGCGAAAATCGTGAAACGGGTGGGCAGAAATATGTTTTTCCCCGCGCCGAACGTAGATTCGGCGGTGGTAAAGATTGATTTTATCGAAAACGCCCTGCCTGTAAAAAACAAAGAAATGTACCGGAAAACGGTGCGCTGCGCGTTTTTAAACCGCCGCAAAACGCTTGAAAACAACCTGATGAAATCGTTCTCGCTGCCGCGCGAAACGGCGGCGGATGTCCTGAAAAAGGCGGGCGTGGAAGAGAAAGCGCGCGGGGAAACGTTATCGCCGCAGCGGCTCGCCGCCCTTTCCGATATTCTGATTGATTATACAAAATAAAAAATAAAACGCCCCGCTGAAATAAGCACATTCGGCTAAGGGCGTTTTTTCATGCAAAAAATTTTTTTCAGATCAGAAACGCGGGCAGGGCGCACGCCGCGCCGAGCAAAAGTCCGCAAAAAAGATCGCGCGGAAAATGCCACCCGCAGGCAAACCGCGTATAAAAAAGTATCGCCGCGCACGCCGCGCACACAATCCCGCACGGCAAAAAATAAGCAAACCCCACGCCCGCAATCACCGCCGCGCACGATAAATGCCGGCTCGGAAACGATTGCCCGCGCCGCGTTTTCGTAAAGAGCGGCTCAACGCCGCGTTCGTAAGGCCTTTGCGCGTTGACGGCGCGCCGCAAAATCGAAGTGAGCGCAAGGCAGATTGCGGGCAAGCCGAAAAGCCGCAGAAAATCCGCAAGCGAATACAGCCGCAGAATACAAAGCGCGTAAACGCACAAAAAAGCGTATGCCGCGCCCACGGCAACCGTGCAGAGTTTGTCGGCGAGGAATACGCATTTTTTCAATTTCGGGCGCGCGGTGAGAAACGCCCGGTTTTTTTCATACAATTTTAAATAAAAATCACTCATTTCCACGAAAATTATATCATGTTTCCGCGAAAAAATCAACTTATTATGCCGCCTGTTCCATAAAACTTATTATGCCGCGCTTTTATCCTTTTCTTCAAAACGCAGCAAATCGCAGTTCGCCGTATAGTAGCGATACCCGCCGTACAATTCGTTTATAGGCTCGTCGCGAAGCAGCAGATGCAGCTGAAATCTGTCGGCAAGCGTATGTAATTCAAAGGCTTTCAGCACGGTGCGCGCCGCGTCCGAAGAGGCGTCGGCGGCTTCGCGCTCGATAAATTCGGGGTTTACAAGCGTAAGAACGCCGTTTTCGAGAACGATTTCCGTCTCGCCCGTTTTTTCCGTAATTTTAAGAATTTCGCGCTCGCACAACTCGTCGGGATCAAACGACTTTTTCAGTCGGCGCATGGAAAATTCCGTAATGGCTTCGGCGTCGGCAGCTCTGTTTAAAATCTCTTTCTCGGCAAGGTCGAGCGCAGAAACCGGCTTGACGATGTGCGGGTTTTCCCAAACCGAGGCGAGAAAATCGAAACGTTGCAGGTATTCTTTTGAAATAAACTTCATAGGTGTTTCTCCTTGTATGATATTGTCGATTATCGGCGCGATTTACAGCGGTTTTATAGCTTTTTTGTCGCTTTCCGTATCGCAAAAATAGTATACCACAAAATTTGCCGCGCTCAAACCGAATTAAGGCAAAAACGCTTGGCTTATTTTGTCGAATTTTCACTTTGATTGTCGAAACGCAAAAAATCGCTTTCAAAAACGCAAAAAAATACGAAATTCCGCCCGAAAATTTCGAAAAAATTGCAAAAACCTGTAAAAAATCGTCGGGTTTTCCTGCGGGGCGCAATATTTTTTCGTTTCGCCGCGCTTTTTATATTGACATTCCGCCGCAAAACGTATATAATTATTAAAATATTATTTTACATTTCAGATTGAGCAAATAAAAATCCGCGAAATTTGGCAAAAAAGGAAAGAATCATGCAAGAACAGGAAAGAATTTATCTCGATCACGCGGCGTCCACCCCGCTTGATAGCGAAGTATTGCAAGTCATGCTGCCGTATTTTTCCGAAAATTTCGGCAACGCGAATTCGCAGCATTATTTCGGCAGAAAGGCGATGGCTGCGCTCGATGCGGCGCGCGGCAAAATCGCAGAGCTGATCGGCGCGAAAGACGGCGAAGTATTTTTCACTTCGGGCGGCACGGAAGCGGATAATCTCGCCGTGTTCGGCGCGGCGCGCGCGCAGAAAAAGCGCGGCAGAAATAAAATTTTCGTATCCGCCGCCGAGCATCACGCGGTGATCGAGCCGGCGGAAAAACTCGCCGCCGAAGAAGGCTTCGAAACGCGCCTGATCCCCATTGATCGCCGCGGCAAAATCAATCTCGAATATTTGAAAAACAACGTAGACGAGCATACCGCGCTTGTGGCAGTGATGTACGCGAGCAACGAACTCGGCACGATAGAGCCGGTGAAAGAAGCTGCGGAAATCGCGCACGCGCACGGGGCGGTATTTCTCACGGACGCGGTGCAGGCCGCGCCGTATCTTCGGCTGAACGCAGGGGAAATCGGCGCGGATCTTTTAAGCTTTTCGGCGCATAAATTCTACGGACCGAAAGGCACGGGCATATTATACGTAAAGAGCGGCACTCCCATGGATAAACTGCTTGTGGGCGGCGAACAGGAACACGGCTTCCGCGCGGGTACGGTGAACGTGGCGGGCGCGGCGGGCGCGGCGGCGGCATACGAAAAAGCCGTGGCGGGCATGAGCGAAGCGGGCGAAAAAATCCGCGCGTTGAAAAATCTTTTCGCCGAAGAAATTTCCCGCTATCCGTTCGCGCATATCAACGGCGGGTTGGGCGAAGATTGCGTGCCGCCCGTTTTAAATCTTCGGCTCGACGGCACGGAGAATACCACGATGCTTTCCTTAATGGATCTTCGCGGCGTGGCGGCTTCGGCAGGCTCGGCGTGCGTGGGGGGCGATATTCAGCCCAGCCGCGTGCTTTTATCGGCGGGGTTTTCGCCCGAAGAAGTGAAGTCGTCTTTTCGCCTGAGCTTCGGCAAACACAACACGAAAGACGAAATTTTAAGGGCGGCGGCAATCATTATCGAGCTTGCGGAAAAATTGCGCGAAAGCCGCTGAACGATCGGCTGAAATCGGTTAGCTTAAAGCAACTTAATGTGTTAGCTTATGCTAACTGTTAAAAAACGGAAAATTTCACGAAAAATAGTAAAAAAAGCAGAAAAAAGCACGTTGAAAAAGTTTACGCGCGGCAAAAAATGTGGTATAATATTATCACAAATTTCCCAAGGGAGGTAAGTATTATGGCACATAAAATCGGTGAGGAATGCGTAGCTTGCGGCGCTTGCGCGGAAACCTGTCCCGTAGGGGCGATCGCCCCCGGCGGCAACGGATATGTTGTTGACCCGGACGTATGCGTTGATTGCGGCGCGTGCGAAGATGCCTGCCCTACCGGCGCGATCAAAGCCGAGTAAACATTCGGTAAGAGAACACAAAAGAAGAAAGCGCGGGGAAGTTTTGCCTTGCGCTTTTTCTTGCTTTCCGAAAAAAATGCAAAGAGAAAACGCACCCGAAAACGCAAATATCGTAGCGGAAGATCTCGGATTTTCGCGCGTGATTTATCAGGATAAAAGGCTGTATCGGTTCACTTCCGATTCGGTGCTTTTATCCCGTTTCGCGCGCGCGAAAACGGGCGAAAACGCGGCGGATTTTTGCAGCGGCTGCGGCATCGTGGCGTTTCATTTTTATCTTTTAAACGAAGAGAAAAAGCCGCGCTTCACCTTGTTTGAATTGCAGGAAGATTTGATGCGGCTCGCGAAGCTCACGGCAAAGCAAAGCGGCTTTGAAAATTTTTCGTTCTGCGCGGGCAGGTTGCAGGATTTTCCCAAAGAATATTACGGCAAATTTTCGCTTGTATTATGCAATCCGCCTTACGAAACGGGCGGTTTTGAAAACGAGAGCTACGAAAAGGCGATCTGCCGCAAGGAAATCGAAATCACGTGGGAAGAAATCGTGAAAGCGGCGAAGCGCGCATTGAAATTCGGCGGCAGGTTTGTCTTTTGCCATAAGGCTTCGCGGG